>CAYQFD010000007.1:0-17790 GCA_964416795.1 uncultured Ruminococcus sp.
TTATTGAAACTCAACAATAAGCGATAATAATTCACAAAATCTTAGTTTTCAAATTGGGATTTATCGGTTAGTTATATTGTAGCATAATTTAAGTCAATAGTAAAGGCATACAAAAATACCCGTGGTGTCGAAACATCACGGGTATAATTCGTTTTATAGAAAACTATCTGTTGATATTTACTTATCTAACAGCTTCAATAAATTTTCAAGAACAGTAACACAGTCGCCTACAATTTTATAATCTGCTACAGAAAAAATCGGAGCTTTAGGATCAGTGTTGATTGCGATTACTGTCTTAGCGCCGCCGATGCCTGCCAAATGCTGAACTGCACCGGAGATTCCGCAACAAATAAGTAAATCAGGGGCTACACTGTAACCGGTTTGACCTATCTGACTGCTGTAAGGACAGAAGCCCATGTCAACTAAGGGACGAGAAGCACCCACTTCGCCGCCAAGCTTATCTGCCAACGCCCGCACCAGCTTTAGATTTTTCTTTTGACCGATACCTCTGCCGGCAGCAACAATAATCTTGCTTTGGCTGATATCGGCACCTTTACTGATAGCGGTTTCACTCAGCAGACGAGCTAAGCCTGCTTCGTCGTTATACGGAATTGCTATAGGCTCGTTTAGAGGAGTCTCTACAGGCTCAGGTAGTGGCAATACTCCCGGACGAACTGTAGCCATCTGAGGACGGTGCGTAGCGGTTTTAATAGTAGCCATCATATTTCCGCCAAAAGCAGGACGAGTCTGTAAAAGCAGACCGCTTTCGGCTTCAATGCTAAGCTCCGTGCAGTCAGCAGTTAAGCCTGTGCCAAGTGCAGCAGCTACTCTGGGAGCAAATGCACGTCCAAAAGGAGTAGCACCTACCAAAAGGATATCAGGCTGGAATTTCTGAGCTAAATCTATCAAGCAATCGGCATAGGGTTGCTCCAATTTATCAGATAGCGAAGGACCGTCACTGCAGATAACCTCGTCTGCACCTGCTTCACCCAAAGTCTTAACAGTATCTTGTGGCATTTCACCAATAACGATAGCATAAAGAGGGCGGTTGCTTTCTGCAGCCAATGCTTTAGCACGTCCTAACAACTGCATACCTACAGGCAGAAGCTCGCCTGACTGAACCTCACAAAATACCCATAAGGCACCTTTTTTAATCTGTTCCATAAAGCACCTCCTTAATGACCTTTGCCAGTTCTTCGGCTTGCTGTGTTTCGTTGCCGTCAATAGTCTTGGCCTGCCCTCTTACAGGAGGTGTAAATGTACGAACAACCTGTGTGGGAGAACCCTTAAGACCGCAACGTTCTGTATCTGCATTCAATGCTTCGGCAGTGAAAAGCGGAATCTCAACATCACGTCCGCGTAGCATACCTGGGATAGTTGCCAGTTGAGGCAGATTTTGTCCCTTTACTACTGTAATAAGGGCGGGTAGTGGAAGATATAGCTCTTGCTCTACTTCATCCCATACGCGACGTACAACAAGATGATCTTCGGCGGCTTCTAAAATCTCGCACACATCAGAAACATGGGGAATACCCAAATGCTGTGCTAATTCAGGGCCGATTTGTGCGGTATCACCGTCTACAGCCATTTTGCCGCAGACAATCAAATCTGCACCGCCCATTTTTTCAATGCCCAAAGAAAGAGCATAAGAGGTGGCTAACGTATCTGCACCTGCAAATGCACGGTCAGACAGTAGCACTCCGCCGTCAGCACCGCGGCTTACGGCATCACGAAGCACCTTTTCCGCAGCCGGAATACCCATTGTGATAGCGGTAAGCGAACCGCTTGTCTGTTTGCGGATATCAAGTGCTGTCTGCAACGCATAGAGGTCGAAAGGGTTGGTTACCGCGTTGTTAGCGGTACGCACAATAGTTTTGGTAAGCGGATCGATACTAGCCGTAGCAGCGGCAGGTACCTGCTTCATACAAACAAATATTTTCATCTCTCTACCTCCTGTTGCGGTGCGAACAGATTGCCGCGTCCCAGCATACACTTTGGATCAAATGTAGCTTTTAGCGCTGCCATCTCGCGAATGTGGTCTGCACCGTACATAACCTCTAAGAAGGGAGCTTTCAGTTTTCCAACACCGTGCTCGGCAGAAACTGCACCGCCCATACGGGATACTTCTGCTGCCCAACCGGCAAGCAAAGCTTTTCCGCGGCTGTATTCATCCATATCGCGTGGAAGGATATTTACGTGAATGTGATTATCGCCAATGTGTCCCCAAGCTGCATGCTGTAAGCCCTCTTTTTCAAGTGTGGTATCATACAGATTCATAAGGGTTTCAAAGGCTTCGTCAGGCACAGCTAAGTCGCCGCCTACCTTAGTAATTTCAGGATAGTTGCGTTTGCTGCGCTCTACCTGCATATTAACGCTTTCAGGAACTGCGTGGCGGAAGAAGTGTAACACATCACGGTCACTGTCGCTGGTTGCTACCCAAGTCATTTGGGGGTTGCCGCCCGCCTCAGCGCAGTTGCCGCTCAAGGTTTCAAGAAGGGTGTAAGCCTGTTCTTCACCGTCGCAATGCAATTCAGTATAAACTGCACAACCGTATTCTTTAGGAAGATAAGGAAGTCCTGAGAAAGCGGTATTTTCTGCCTTTTGCTTACGTAATATGTCCAATGCGCAGTCGTCGAAATATTCAATGGCTGCAATACCTCCAGAAATATTCTTTGTAAGCTTTGTGTATGCAACTGCTTGCGTTTGTGTGGGGAAGAAGCAGGTAATACCCCAAGTCAGAGCAGGCACGGGTAGTAAGGATATTTCAATCTCAGTTAAAATTGCAAGTGTACCGTCACTGCCGATTAACAAATCAACTGCATCCATATTCTCATGGCAATAGTAGCCGGAGGCATTTTTACAGTCAGGCATCTTGTAGGTAGGAAGCTTAACATTAATGGTGCTTCCTTGCTCAGTCTGTAAAGAAAGCTCTAAGCCCTTAGCAAAGATTTGTCCTCTGCGCAGAGAGATGCTTTCTCCGTTTGCTAACACACCGCGTAACGCCTCGATATGTCCGCGTGTAGCACCGTAATGGTAGCTACGCGCACCCGAAGCATTACAAGCCACCATACCGCCGATTGAAGCGGTACTTTCTGTGGGATCGGGTGTGAACATCTGCACACCTGCGCGACAGAAGGCTTTGTATGTTTCTTGTGACTCTTCATCCCAAGTATCTATACTAAATGAACGAGCCGCTATAGATTTGTTAAGCTTTTGTAGGATAACGCCAGGCTGAACAGTTATGTAAAAACGACCGTCCTCAGAGCGCATACCAAGCACCTTATCCATTCTGGACAGGTTGAGTATATGGCCGCCAAAGGGTACGGCAGCTGCAGCAAGACCTGTACGGCTGCCCTGTACAGTAACAGGAGTACCTGTTTTATACAGCTCGGTCATAATCTCGCATACCTGTTCATGAGTTTCGGGGAAGGAAATGCTCTCTGCGTTACCGACTTTTTTAGATTCGTCACGCAAATATTCTTCATCTGCGCTGACTAATTCACGAATAAGCGTTTGTTCCATATTTTCACCTCGGAAACTAGGGGCAACGAATAATCAATGCCTTGTTTTAAAAGGCGGATTTTCGCTTGCCCGTTGTTGGAATATTAGCCAACACTGACGTATTGGCTATGTTATGTTTTAGTATAACATTCGCAGAAATCTATGTCAAGCAAAGAATGTAATCGTTTAAGCTAGCATTTTCATAAGTTCTGCAACATTTCCGTCAAAGGTAAGGACTGTATCTATGATGCTTTGGATATTCTGCTCTGACCTACCTGCATACATACCAAGCTCGGTCACTTTGGCACGGAAATCATCTATGGACATAGGCAATTCAGGTTCGCCAAGAGGAAAATCTACCTGAGCAGTAAAAGCTTCACCGTTTCTCATAGTCACGGTGATTCTGGCTGCCCGTTTCTTGGGCGCCCAGGCGGTCAGTTCTTCGTCTGCCCGGACAGTTATCTTTTTGGTCAGCGCCACGATGTCCGGATTAGACAGAATATCCTCCTTAAAGGAGTTCATACCGATGTTGCCGGTGACCAGCACCAGTGCAATACAGAAAGGCACGGACATTTTGCCTGCCACAGAGCTTGGGATATCTGTATGGTCATGACCATTGACGCCCTGACCATACATATCCACGGTAATTCTGTCGATATCGCGCCAGTTCAGGTTATTGTCACCAACTGCCTGCAGGGCTGCGTATGCTGCACCGTGGGTATGCCGACAGGATGCATAAGGCTTATGATAACTTCCACAGATATTATAATTACTGTCATTCTCAAGAGAGAGAACTTCCGGTTTGTAGGTCTCACACACTGCTTTCAGGAAACCGAATTTGCCTTCCAAAGCATCTAACGGTCCTTGAAAGCCTGCACGGACAACGAAAGCAGCGGTAATACCATCATGGGTAGCACGGCCAATGTTGAACGGCTTTAACGTGGAGACGTTTTCCTGCATTTCAAGAATACCGCCGGCGCTGGTGCAGGCAGCAGCCAAAGTGGACTTGAACTGTTCTCGGTCAAAATCCAACAAAGCGGCAACACCCATTGCAGCGCCTATTGTACCAACTGTACCGGAGGCGTGAAAACCACGGGCACGGTGTGCCGGCTGAATACAGCTGCCCAAACGGACCGCCGCCTCATAGCCGATGACAATGCCACGAATCACATCGTCCATAGACTTGTTTTCTTTCTCCGCCACTGCCAGGACTGCAGGAATCACCGCAGAACCCAAATGGACATTGCAAAAACGATGACCGTCATCGTAGTCCATGGCGTGACCGCTGATACCGTTGACCAGCGCCGCATTTTGCAAGGATGCTTTGCGACCCAGACCCACGGCGGTCGCCTCATCACCGGAGAACATATCCAGGTAATTGCTCAGCTGTTCTTTCAGCTGTGCCGCGCCAGCGATCATAACACCCACCTGGTCCAACAGGCACTTACGGGCCTCTTCTTTGATATTTTGGGGAATCGGTTGAGATTTAAGAGTGTAAAGTGTGTGTATAAAAGTATCTGTTAAATTCATACACTAGTCTCCTTTAATAGAATTAGCACGGGAGATTATTCCTTTATGCGTTGCAATGCATCATAAATGATTGGCCAATGGGCTTCAGGGCGCTTGCCCCATACAACCATCATACAATCTACCAGTTCTTTTATTCCCTTGTCGCTGGTATCCAAGCCCAGATCCTTTAAGGACATAGGCTGACCGATAGCCTTCATAAAGCGGGCAAAGTTCTTGGTTTCATATTCACCGCGCTCATAAGCATACATAGATGCCTGACAGCCAAGACCAACAATTTCTCCGTGAAGCCACTCACTTGTTTCCTCTGTGTATTTTGCTTTACAAGCATAATAGAGGGCGTGGGCAAAGGTAGCGCCCTTACCGTTACCGCTGTGAATGAGCGAATGGTTGCTGTAATTTACAGCCGCAGCAATAGCTGTGGTGGCAACGTTTGCGAACACGCAAGCATCCAAATCATCGGTAACCTTATGTGCAATACAGTCACGGTATGCCTGTTCGCCGCGGTTGAGAATAATCTCGTTGGTTGTACCTGCCATTACCTTAGAGGTATACATACCGACAGGGGTATTGTTAACTGTATAAGATTCGTCCATAAAGCCTGTCTCAATATACTTTGCAAAGGCGTCAGCCATACCCGAAGCAAACAGCTTTACAGGAGCATTAGCAATAACCTGTGTATCGATAACTACGCCATCAATCTCAGAGGAATGCCAGATACGGTCGATAGGCTTATGGTCAGGTGTGTACATAACACTCATAGCTGACCAGCAGTTGAAGGTTGCTACTGAAGTAGGTACGTTGAGGACAGGCAGACCGCTGCACTTACCGGAAGCTTTTGCCATATCTACTACCTTACCGCCGCCTGTGCCGATTACCAAATCTGCTTTCTGCTGTGGGATAAGGGTATTCTGTAAATAATCTAATGTTTCATAAGTACAGTCAGAGGTCATGGTGTAGAAATAGGGCTCAACACCTGCTTCTTTTAAGCTAGCCTCCATTTTAGTACCAACAGAATCAAGTGCCTGTTTACCGCCTACAATCAATGCCTTGCGGCTTTTGAGCTGGGCGGCTTCTCTACCAACGATCTCAATAGCACCCGGAGCCTGAATATATCTTCCGCAACCAAACTTCATTGGTTTGAATTCATTACTCATTTTTTGTTCTCCTTCTAAAAATTAGAGTTCTACGCTTGCTATACGCGGCTCAAAGCAACAGCCTGGACGCATAGCAACCACACGAACACCGCTTGCTCTTTGAGGTCCTACCTTCATAAAGGTGGCAAGAACAGTTGTCTTGCCGTTAAGACCTAAAGGACCAACATCAGTTTCGTTAACCTTATCTGTGATATAACGTTCCATATCATTCTGTTTATTGAAATCACCGTAAACCATAGCCTCCATCATAAGAGCTGTGGCTTCATACTGTGAGCGACCCACACCGATAGCAACGGCGCAAGGTGTACAGCCCAACAGCTTAGTAGCATCCTTAGTACGAGTTACGATCTCGTCAAGCACCACTTGCATACTGTGCTTGTGGAAAACTCGGTGGGTAATACCTCTGATAGCAGGACCGCCGCCTAACATCAGCACGTGAACACGAAGTACATCCTCCTCAACCTCTTTGATGAGGAAGGGGGCAGTAGCTAACGCATCTGAATCGGGGCTGATGCCGCCCGACATATCAATACGCTCCTTATCGTCACCCATAATCGCCATAGGACGACCAGGAAGCTGACGAAGACCTTCACGCACTCCTTCTTGAATAGCAGTCATAAGGCTGCCGCTGAGGGTGCGGTTTGGACCGATCTCAATAAATACATGGGGAATACCGGTATCGTCACAAAGAGGACTGCGATTACACTGTGCAACCTCTGCATTTTCTAAAATAGTTTCCAAATTCCATTTAGCACGAGTTAATTCCTCGGATGCAATGGCACGACGGTAAGCCTCTTTCTTGTCCTCACGGAAGGTAGAACCGGCTCTGACCAGTGTATCCGCCACCTTGGCGACTACTTCATTGTAATTAAAAGACATGGTTGTTTCCCTCCTTAAAACATACTCTCACCGTGGGCAGCGGCGATAATGCAAGGGAATTCCTCGACCTGCAATTCATAAAACGCCTCCATGCCCAGCTCAGGATGTGCCACACAGCGCTTAGATAAAACCTTGCTGTTGAGTAATGCTGTTACAGGTGCAATAACTGCATATACAGCATTGTACTGCTTGAACATCTCTATAGTCTCAGGCTTCAAAGCACCTTTACCAAGATGCATACGAATACCGGCGGCAGTAAGTTGGGGCATAGTGCCCTCGATTTCCAGCTTATTGCTGGATGTAGGACCGACACCTGCAGGGCTAACTGCGGTGTGGAAGATTACACTGCCCTGCAAGTGAATATCATTTTTTTCTAGCGAGCCTTCATCAATCATCTCTACGATTTTCGGCAGAACTGCGTCACGACCGGCATAGATAGTACCAGAAACATTTACGATGTCTCCTACTTTCAACTGGCTGAGCACTTCATCTGTGAAGGGCGCTGTTATTGTCTTAATTTCCATATTAAGTATCCCTTTCTGTTGACAAATTTCGGGGACTTCAGTTGACTATTAATGATTCAAAGAGCCCTTGGGTGAATAAGTAGCCTCGGGATAGTAAGCATCGATAACACGCTTAACAAGTAATACCTGCTTAGCACGCTTCTTTGCATCTGCCTCTGTAGAATCCCAGCTATGTGTCTGTGCAACAGAGCCGCCTGTCTTCAAATAGATAGGAGCAGCAACACGGATCATTTCAGGAACTTCGTAATGACGGATGAAGCCACCTGAAGAAGCGGGGTTCTCGGTGTGGCAATCAATCGGGATATCAATAGCAGAACGAACTGCTGCTAAATGCTGTAACTGATAGTCGCGGACAATGTTGAAAGAGTCAGCGCCGATATCCTGCAATAATTTAGCAGAGCAGGGATTACCGTGACCTGAGTGAGCAGACATCTTGAATTTGCAGTCATCAGGGAGAAGACCTGCTTCACGTGCCTTGTTTAATGCCCACAGACAGCCCTCATCGTATACAAGGAATGTGCGAGCGCCAAGACGTGCTGCACGGCGTACATCTTCAATAGCGCGAACTACCTGATCCTGACCGCGCAAACGGTAACCCATACGTACACCCTCGGGGCTCTTAACAGAAGCACTTGTATCTGTGGTTGCACGGGGACCGATAGCGAGTACAAGCTCTACCTGATACTCTTTTGCAAGCTCTACCATAGCTTCAATTTCGCTATCTGACAAAGTCCAGATACCCTTGGTCTGTGTTACGCGGTGAATGTAGAAGCCTAGACGGTCAATTTCTTCAAGAAGTGCCTTCATAACGTTGGGGCTCTGAATACCGGGTACCTCAAAACGATACTGACAACCGTCGTCAAATGTCTTCTCAGAATCGGGTAGCTGATAGAGGTCGCCACCTGGCTGACCGATAGACTCCAAAAATGCTCTTGTTTCTTCCATTGTGTTCATAATAATTTCCTCCTAAAAAATTTATATTTTTATTTTTTATAAACAATTTAATTAATCTCGCTTGATTTGGCGGATTACATCGATTACCGTACCGTCTCTATATTCGACGATACAGGTAATCTTATCGGTTGTTTCGATAGGCTTGGGAACACCTGTCAGGGAGTAGGCAGTTTTCAAAAGATATTCGATGGAAACTGTTTTAATTCCTGCTTTTTCGAGGTCTTCCTTAATCATCTCATAGTTTTTATGCTTTGGATTTAGCGCAATTCCTGCCTCAGTAACTACAACAGCTACAGACGAGCCTGGGGTACAGCAGGTAAACACCTTGTCTACTACAGAGGGAATTCTTCCACGGATAATGGGAATCGTCACGATTGAAATATCCGCACCGTCTGCAACGTCGGGACCGCCTCCGAGACCGGACATCATCTCACCGCTGGAGCCGGTGAGAATGTTGATATTAAAATCAACGTCAATCTCGAGTGCTCCCAATACGCCAAAGTTCAGTTTATCAAGCGCACAGCTTTTGTTGAACATATTGGCATACATAGAATTGTCTATTTCCACAATATTGGGGTCGTCTACCATTGCTTTAGCAGCTACAGCATCAAAGGATTGTGAGCACAAAAGTGTGCGTACAAGTCCTTTATTATGCATTTCTACGATATTTGCGGTCATACCGCCCAATGCATAGCTTGCTTGGATACCTGCTTTTTCCGTATGCTCGGCAAGGAAATTCGTGCAAGCGATACTTATTGCACCTGCTCCTGTTTGGAAAGAGTATCCGTCCTTAAACAGACGGCTTGCTGCAATAACATCTGCTGTACGCTGAGCAATAAGAATATCACGGGGATTCTTGGTCATACGGGCAGCACCGGCGCCAATCTTTACAGGATCGCCGATTTCGTCAACCTTTACCACATAATCCACATACATCTGAGAAATTGAAATGGGCACGCAAGGGTATGGAACTAAATTATCCGTAATAACTACTACGTTTTCAGCGGAAACCGCATCGATAAAGGAATAACCCAGAGAACCGCAGGTGTTTGGTCCTACCTGACCTGTGCAGTTGCCGAAATCATCTGACGCAGATGCGCCGATGAAAGCAACGTCAATCGACAGAGCGCCTGTTTCAATGGCGTGTGGGCGAGCACCGTGAGGTCTGAGTATTACGGGCTCAGAAAGCTCCAATCCGTCAACAACCGCATCACCCAACTCACCGCGGATACCGCTTGCTTGAATTCGGTTAATAGTGCCGTCCTTCACGAAGTCCACAATAGAGGGGTTTTTGATATTAACAACAGCACTGGGCGCAAAGCAAAGATTTTTAATACCTAACTCTTTGATAGCGGTAAGCACCTGTCCTATAATCTTGTCACCCTCGCGGAAGCTATGATGGAAAGAAATCGTCATACCGTCTTTAAGTCCGCATGCCCGAAGAGCTGCTTTTAAATCCGGCATAAGCTTATTGCCAACAGCACGTTTACTGGGCTTTCTGCGGGAACAAACAGACTGTTCAGCTTCAATAGCTTCCTTTGGGCCCGCGTAAGGCTTTACTATGTAATCGCCAATCTTTTGGGGTAACTCTCTTCCAACTGCGTTTATCATAGCCCTTCACCTCCGATTTTAATACCGGCAGCTTCTGCCTGTGCCAAGGTGGTGCGTGCGCGCAGCTCCATAGGCTTATCAATCATACTGCCGTCTAAGGTGACAGCACCTTTTTTCTGCAATTTTCCTTGCTCTACTGCTTCCAGCACTCTAAGAGCATATTTAATCTCCTTAGGGCTTGGTGTAAAGAAAGAATTAACAACGTCAATCTGCCTTGGATGAACACAGGTTTTGCCATCGAAGCCTAGGTTGCGAGTCAGAGCGGTATCCTCTTTCAAGCCCTCAATATCGTTAATATCGGAGAAAACCGCATCAATGGCTTCGACTCCTGCGTGGCGGCAAGCAGTCAACAAAGCATTACGCGCATAAAATATTTCTGCACCCGCTTTGGTGCGGTGCGATTTCATACTTGCAGTATAATCCTCAGCGCCTAAGGCAAGCGCTACGATTCTAGGATCCGCAGAGGCAATCTCATAAGCATTTATAAGACCTAAATAGGACTCAATATTGCACCACACCTCAATCTTACCAACCTCCATACCGGCGGCGGTTTCAATTTCGGTGATTCGTTGACATATACGCACAGCCTCTTCAGGATATTCTACCTTTGGAATACGAATTGCATCGGGACGGGCGCGAACGGCAGCCTCTAAATCTTCGTCTATGTACTCAGAATAAATACCGTTAACACGAATAAGGACATATTTGTTGGCAGGTCGGTGATAGCGCACAGCATTGTATACAAGCAAACGTGCAGAATCCTTTTCCGATGTCGGCACAGAGTCCTCTAAATCATAAACCAAACAGTCCTCATTATAAAATGCAGCCTGAATCATATTGATTGAGTTCGCACCGCTGGCATAAAGAGAGGTGCGTTTCAGTTTAGCAGTTTGCATTACTAATTTTCTCCTTCCCAATCAAATTTAGTTTCTGTTGCGCGGCAACAGGCAGCTTGCATACGTGCACGTATAATCCAGTCCAAAGCGCCTCTGTCTGCCGCATTCACAACGGCATCTGTAATACCAAAGGATTCCAGAACCTCGGTTATTGTGGCAGTAATAGAATCTCCGAACTGCGATTTAACAACACTTTGTAATTGGATTTCCAGACCTTTGCCTTGATTAGGTGAAATACTAATCTGGATATCACTGGATTCCAGTGTTCCGACCATTACGGCCTGCTTAATTTCCATAACAACACACCTTTCTGCTAAAATGCACAATTTTATCATATTTATTTTACACTAACTTGTACTTTTTGGCAATTACATATTAATAGCGGATGCTTTCACGAAACTTTATGCATATCAAAAAAGCACATAAAAAACGGCACCTGAAACCGTAAGGTACAGATGCCTGATAAGTGTCATTATTTATATGTGATAAAATTCTTTAGCGAAGGTTTTGAATACCGTTTCATCTTGGGTTAACGGCCGTTTGTGCCAGTAAAGCTTCATCTTCCAAGGAGGACAAATATTGTCTATTGGAATATAGCGGATATTAGAGCGGTCATTTCTGCCAATACGCTCTGTGCTGAATGCAACTCCCATTTGCTCTTCTACAAGATTTCGGTAAAACTGGTAAGAACACGAGGTTGCGTTTGGGAATGCTACACCGTTGGCATCGAAGAATTTGACAAAGCGTTCGTATTGAGCAGTGCCCGACATAGGTAAAAACAATGTTTGCTCTGCTAATTCATTGATACTGACAGAGCTTCTACAGGCAAAGGGGTGCTTCGGGTGAACCATAACCGCAGGGCGATCCTCAAACAAAAGCACGCTTTCTAAATCCTCTGCAAATGAGGCGGGAATATCCGCCTCCTCCGCCAATATAAATGCATATTGAGCAGAAAGGAAACCCAAAGACAGCTTGTCCAAATTCAGATTCGTGCAAGACAGTGTATACTGAGGGCACTCCTGAGAAAACTCTGTGATGAGATCCATCCACAAATTTGTGGTGGTTGTGGCAATCCAAATATGCTTTTTTTGCTGTATAGCATTTTGTAAAAGCTCTTTTTTGCCACACTCCAGCGTGTCGAACATTTGGTTGACGTACCGCAGAAATATCTCGCCCTGAGGATTAAGCTCAATGCGCTTGGCAAAACGGTCAAACAACTGCACTCCAAGCTCCTTTTCAAGACGCGAAATAGAGTTGCTGAGCGCGGGCGCAGAAATATACAACGCTTCTGCTGCTGCGGAAATTTTTCCAATCTCCGCTACGGTTTTAAAATACTTAAGCTGTAGCAATTCCATATTTGTACACCTCATCCTAATATCAATTTTATTATACACAATAAAAATTAAAAACACAAGACAAAAAAGTGCTCCAAAATAATGGAACACTCTTATCTTTTATCTATTATGTATTATCTATTATCTAAAAAGTCGCTTGTCTTTAAAATATTTAAGATAATAGATAGTAGTACAAAATGAAAAAAGCCGCAAAAGCGACTTTTCATTTTGGTAGAGTTTCGCCACTCAAATCCGAACTATATGGTCGAGTCACTAATTTGAGATTAGTACGGGATATTAGAACGGATTGGGTGTCGAGCCTCTCGACTGGTGGAGATAAGCGGGATCGAACCGCTGGCCTCTTGAATGCCATTCAAGCGCTCTCCCAGCTGAGCTATACCCCCGTATTTGAAGTAAAAAGTAATAGCGCATAGTGAAGAAGTAAGTATATCATATCATACACTCATAAAATTTTCAAGTGCCTATTATTTTCTTTTTTGAATTTCAATTCATATTTTTACATATTTGCGGAAAAGTATTAAAAGAAATCTTTTTGGAGGTTATTGTATGAAACGAAAAATAATATGTTTTCTTTTAGCGATTTTTTGCATTGCTTCCTGCTTTTCACTTGCGGGCTGTGGAAAAAATAACAAGTCACAGGTTTATTTTTTAAACTTTAAGCCTGAATCCGCAACAGTGTATGAGGAGCTTGCTAAAAAATACGAGGAAGAAACAGGAGTTAAGGTTAAGGTTGTGACCGCCGCGGCAAACAACTATGAGCAAACATTAAAATCCGAAATTGCTAAAAGTGATGCACCCACTATTTTTCAGGTCAACGGTCCTGTAGGCTATAACTCGTGGCAGCAGTACTGCCTTGATTTGAAGGACAGTAAGCTTTATTCCTATTTAAACGATAAATCCTTAGCTATAACCGAAAATGGCGGAGTTTATGCTGTCCCTTATGTTGTTGAGGGCTACGGCATAATTTATAACGATGCTATTATGAAAAAATATTTTGCGCTTTCAAATAAAAAGACCAAGCTTAACTCTGCAGAAGAAATAAAAAGCTTTGCAGAGCTTAAAACGGTAGTTGAAGATATGACGGCAAATCTTGATAAGCTTGGTATAAAGGGTGTTTTTGCCTCAACCTCACTCGCAACGGGCGAAGACTGGCGATGGCAGACTCACCTTTTAAACATTCCGCTTTATTACGAATTTTACGAAAAAGACCGAGAGGCTGATGTTTCGCTATCTTTACTTGAAGCTGAAAATCTTGCATATAAATATAGCAAGAATTTTGAAAACATCTTTGACCTTTATGTTAATAACTCGGTAACACCCAAAACCCTGTTAGGTGCAAAATCTGTTGCAGATTCTATGGCAGAGTTCGCTCTCGGTGAGGCGGCAATGGTGCAAAACGGCAACTGGGCATGGTCGCAGATTTCAGGTGTTAACGGCAATACTGTAAAAGAGGAGGATATTAAAATGCTTCCTATTTATACAGGAATTGAGGGTGAGGAAAATCAGGGCATCTGTATTGGAACAGAAAACTTTTTTGCAATCAACAAAAATGCTGACGAAACCCAACAAAAAGAATCTTTAGCATTCTTGGAATGGTTATTCTCAAGCGAAACAGGCAAGAAATATGTGACAGAAAAATTAGGTTTCATAACACCGTTTAACACATTTTCCGAAAATGAGCTTCCAAATGATCCGTTAGCAAAAGAAATTTCACGCTATATGAATGATGATAACATCGAAAACGTGCCTTGGGCTTTCTCTGCTTTCCCAAGTGAAGAGTTTAAAAAACAAACAGGCAGTGCCTTGCTCGATTATGTTCAGGGCAACAAAAGCTGGGACGAAGTAAAGAAGATTATAACTGACAAATGGAAGAGTGAAAGAGGATAATGAAAACCGGTTCCAAACGCTATTTTCTGATTTTCGTTTTACCCACGCTTATAGCCTTTTTAATCGCCTTTGTAATCCCCTTTTTATTAGGTTTGTTTCTTTCCTTCACAGAATTTACAACTGTTACCGACTGGAGCTTTGTAGGCATTGAAAACTACAAAAAAATCTTTTCCGATGATACCTTTTTGCCTGCTCTCTGGTTTACTGTAAGATTTTCGGTAATTTCGGTTATAAGCATTAATATTTTAGCCTTTGCACTGGCACTTATGCTAACTCGTAATGTTACGGGCACAAAGCTTTACCGAACCGTCTTTTTTATGCCTAATCTCATAGGCGGAATAGTGCTCGGTTATATATGGCAGGTAATAATAAACGGTGTGCTTTATAATTTTGGTTATTCTATAACCTCTGACTCTAAGTTCGGTTTCATAGGGCTTGTAATTCTTATGAACTGGCAGATGATAGGATATATGATGATAATTTATATTGCAGGGATTCAAAATATTCCAACAGATATTTTGGAGGCTGCACGTGTTGACGGTGCTAACGGCTTTACCGTTCTTCGCAGAATAACGATACCCTCAGTTATGCCGTCTATTACCATTTGTCTCTTTTTAACTATCACCAATTCCTTTAAGCTTTTTGACCAGAATTTAGCGCTTACTGCAGGTGCACCCGCAAACCGAACGCAAATGGTAGCACTTGATATTTACAACACCTTTTATTCACGGTCGGGCTATGAGGGTGTGGGACAGGCAAAAGCTGTGATTTTCTTTATTATTGTAGCGGTTATCGCTTTGGCACAGCTTAACTTCACACGCAGAAAAGAGGTTGAATCTTAAAATGAGGGAAAAATTTACAGACAGACTTTTCTTTGTCATTCTTTTTATTTTTTCGGTCCTCTTTCTTTTTCCAATCTTTGTTGTTCTTATAAATTCATTCAAAACAAAGTTTTCAATCGCCGCAACTCCTTTTATTTTACCGACTCACGAAACCTTTTCAGGACTTTCAAACTATACCGTAGGCATTAAAAATACAGGCTTCCCGATGGCTTTTTTATGGTCGCTTTTTATAACTGTTGCTTCTGTTGCGGCAATAATTGTTTTCACATCTATGACAGCATGGTATATAACCCGAATAAAAACAAGGTTTAATTCCTTGCTTTACTATGCCCTTGTTTTTTCTATGATAGTGCCCTTTCAAATGGTTATGTTCACAATGTCAAAAACAGCGAATGTCCTAAGTCTTGACAATCCCTTAGGTATAGTTTTAATTTATTTAGGCTTCGGTGCGGGGCTTTCGGTATTTATGTTTTCGGGTTTTATAAAAACTGTTCCCATCACGATTGAAGAGGCGGCAACTATCGATGGCTGTAATACCTTTCAGGTTTTCTGGAGGGTGGTATTCCCTGTGCTTAAGCCTACCGCAATTACGGTTGCAATTCTTAATACCATGTGGATTTGGAATGACTATCTTTTGCCTTATCTTGTAATAGGAAACGATTATAAAACCATTCCGATTGCAATTCAGTATTTAAAGGGCGGTTACGGCTCGGTTGATATGGGGGCTATGATGGCAATGCTTGTGCTCTCAATTATTCCCGTAGTTGTATTTTATCTTTCAAGCCAAAAATATATCATAAAAGGGGTAGCGGCAGGTGCTGTTAAGGGGTAAACGCGATAACAACCTCAAAAGTGGAATTTTATTGGCTCTCTCAAGCCTACCCTCGCCTTACGGGATTGGTACACTGGGTAAGGAAGCCTACCAATTCATTGATTTTCTGAAAGAAAGTCGTCAGAGCTATTGGCAGCTTTTACCTCTTTGTCCTGTAGGCAAGGGCAATTCGCCATACAGCTCTTATAGCTCCTTTGCGGGCGAAATTCTTTATATTGACCTTGATTTGCTTATTGAAGACGGATATTTAAGCTGTGATGATATAAAACAAACCGATTTTCCTAAAAATACTGACTATGAAAAGGTTAGGGAATTTAAGCTTCCGCTTCTTAAAAAAGCGGCAAAATATTTCGATAAAAATGATAAGGCTTTCGAAAAATTTAAGCAAAAAAACGGTTATTGGCTTTCAGATTTCGCACTTTTTATGGCAATCAGCGATAAGGAAAACACCCGTAATTTTTGTCTTTGGCCAGAGGAGTTAAAATTAAGACAAAAATATGTGCTTACTGATTTTAAGATAAATAATGCAAAGGAAATCGAATTTTACGAAATAACACAGTTTTTCTTTTACAGTCAGCTCGAAAGCCTTAAAAAATACGCATTTAAAAAAGGCGTGGAGCTAATCGGTGATATACCCTTTTATGTAAGCTTTGAAAGCTGTGATGTGTGGAGCAATCCGCAATGCTTTAAGCTAGGTCACGATATGACGCCTGTTTTAGTTGCGGGTGTTCCGCCCGATATTTTCTCAGCTACAGGTCAGCTTTGGGGCAACCCGATTTACGACTGGGAATATCATAAAAAAACAGGCTATAATTGGTGGAAAAACCGTCTGCTTCATAATGCATTGCTTTATGATGTTATTAGAATCGACCATTTCAGAGCCTTTAATGATTATTATACTGTTCCCTATGGAGCAGAGAACGCCAAAATCGGCAAATGGGAAAACGGCGTCGGAATGCATTTTTGGGAGAGAGTAAAACCGCTTCTTAAAAACACCCAAATCATCGCCGAGGATTTAGGCGGAGAGAGCGAAGATGTAAAGCAGTTAATAAGGGATACAGGCTTTCCTAATATGAGTGTTTTGCAGTTCGCCTTTGATTCGGATACTAAAGACCCTTTTTTGCCCAAAAATATGTCTAAAAATACGGTTTGCTACACAGGTACTCACGACAACGACACCACTCTTGGCTGGTATAAAAAGTTATCTAACAGCGAGAGGATTATGTATGAGAAATTTGTTCCTAAAATCAGCGACTGCGTATCTCATAACCTTATTTCATTTGGAATGAAATCTAAAGCGCAGACCGTAATTATTCCTTTGCAGGATTATTTATGTCTTGACTCGGCTGACAGACTTAATATCCCGGGTAAGCCTGACGGCAACTGGGAATGGCGCTTTACTCCCGACAGTCTTGACAGTACTCTTGCAAAAACCGTGGCTTTTTTAAGCAAAAACAGGAACAAACGCTTATAAAAGAGGCTGTCTCACTAAGGTTAAAATGGACAGAACAACAAAATGGCTAACACCATCGGCTCCCTCTGACGAGGGTAGATTCCCTCACGGTGTGAGGGAAATGTCACGAAGTGACAAAGGGAGACCGCCACCGTCAGTGGCTGTCGAGTGTAAACGAGACTGAGGGAGAGAAAAACTGCATTTTTGTAGAGATTTAATCCTTTCTCTCCCTCCGTCACGGCTATGCCGTGCCACCTCCCTCGTCAGAGGGAGGCAAAGCTTGTTCAAATTTCCTTTAGTAAGACAGCCTCTTTTTAAAATTTAAGCCCAAAAGTTCTTGACTTTTTTGCCCTTTATGTTATTATATTTTTG
>CAYQFD010000008.1:0-17518 GCA_964416795.1 uncultured Ruminococcus sp.
TTCAGGGTCTTGAAGACTTCTACGGCGATATGGACTTTAAGGTAGCAGGTACTCATAAGGGTATCACCGCTATTCAGATGGACCTTAAGGTACACGGTCTTACACCTGCTATCATTAAAGAGGCCTTTGCTAAAACTCATAAAGCACGTCTTCACATTTTAGACGAGGTTATGCTCAAAACGATTCCTGAGTACAGAAGCGAGCTTTCAGAGTATGCACCTAAGATGCTCACAACCGTTATCAGCCCTGACAAAATCGGTGATGTTATCGGTAAGCAGGGTAAGGTTATTCAGTCGATTCAGGAACAGTGTGATTGTACAATTAATATTGAAGAAGACGGTCACGTTTATGTTTCAGGTCTTGATATCGAAAAGGCTAAGCAGGCAATCTCTATTGTTGAGCTTATCGCTAATGACCCCGAAATCGGCGCTGTTTACAGCGGTAAGGTAACAAGACTTATGACATTCGGTGCTTTTGTTGAGATTGCACCTGGCAAGGAGGGCTTGGTACACATTTCAAAGCTTGACGTTAAGAGAGTTGAAAAGGTTGAAGATGTTGTAGCAGTAGGCGACCAGGTAATTGTTAAGGTTACCGAGATTGACGATCAGGGCAGAATCAATCTTTCTCGCAGAGATGCCTTGGTTGAAATCAACGGCGCTGTTGTTGAAGACAATGCAGACGAGGAAGCAAAACCCCGCAGAAACGGAAGAGAGCGTCGCGGCTTTAAAAAGCATGATTAATAAATAATACCGACAAAACCGCTTAAGGTGCCCCTTAAGCGGTTTTTGTTATACCTGATTATTTTTCATATAATCAATGAATTTTTTCATAGTTTGGAAAGAAGGGGTATTCTTTTTATAAACAAGACTGACATTAATATCTATTTGGTTTTCGAGAGGTATTGGTACAATATCGGGATTTGAGTCGATAATTTGCTTAAACATAAAACCAACAGCCAAGTTTTCCGAGATGATTTTTATAACGGTAGAAAGTTGTTTTGTCTGTAAAAGAATTTTAGGCTCCGTTTTTTCGCTTTCAAACCAATTTCTGATTTTTGCTGTTTGAAAAAAACTGTTTTCAAACAGTACAATCGGTATGTTTTTAAGTGAATTTGGATTAACCGAGGGAAGCTTTGCAATGGCATTATCTTTATGCACGCAACAGGCTAATTCCAGCTTTGTGATAAAAACATCTGCCAAGTCTTTGCTTAACCGATTGTCATTCGGCAAGAAAACGATATCCAGATAATCATCATTTAGTTTTTGCAACAAATCACTGTATCCGCCCTCAAAAATCTCAAGTGAAATATCTTCATTTTTTACGAGAAAATCATTATATATTTGCGGCAGAAACACCGAGCTAATCATAGGAGGAATACCCAGCTTTAATATTTTTCGCCTTTCGCCTAATTCTTGCATAATATTTTCGGCTTGGGTTACACTGGTTAGTATATCTTTAGCGAGTTTCTGTAAGGTTTCGCCTTCAACAGTAAGGAACACACCTTTATGATGACGTTCGAAAAGCATTAGACCAAACTCGTTTTCAAGTTCTTTTATAGCAGATGAAATAGACGGTTGTGATATATGCAGATATTCTGCAGCTTTTGTAATTGAATTAAAATCACATACAGTTTGGAAATATTTTAATTGTGTCAGATTCAATTTGAAACACCTCAATATTATTATATAGGTAAAAACTATATTTGTCAAAGAATTATTTATTTTACAAATAGCAAAAAATGATTTATACTTTGATTGAAAGAGGTGTTTTTATGAACATACATAAAATTGCGGTTATTGCAGGCGACGGAATCGGCCCTGAAGTAATTGACGAAGGAATTAAAGTATTAAATAAGGTAGCAGAGCTGGACGGTGGATTTAAATTTGAGTTCACTCATTTTCCTTGGGGTTGCGAATATTATAAAGAAACCGGCAGAATGATGGCAGAGGACGGAATTGAAACCTTGTCAAAATTTGATGCTATTTTCCTTGGTGCAGTAGGAGCCCCAGATGTGCCCGACCATATTTCTTTATGGAACCTTTTGCTTATTATTCGCAAAAGCTTTGTCCAATATGTTAATCTTCGCCCCGTAAAGCTTTTAAAAGGTGCGCCTTGTCCTTTAAAGGATGTTGACGAAAAGGATATTGATATGGTATTCATTCGTGAAAACAGTGAGGGTGAGTATGCAGGTAGCGGAAGCTGGTTGTTTAAAAATAAACCTAACGAGGTTGTAATTCAGGACGGCGTTTTCTCAAGAAAAGGCTGTGAAAGAATCATACGTTACGCGTATGAATTTGCGAAAAAGGAAAATAAGACGCTCACGAACATCAGTAAGGGTAATGCCCTTAACTATTCAATGGTATTTTGGGACCAGATTTTTGAAGAGGTAGGACGTGAATACCCCGAGGTTAAAACCTATTCATATCTTGTTGATGCGGCAAGTATGTTTATGGTAAAAGACCCTAAACGTTTCGAGGTGGTTGTAACCTCTAATCTTTTTGGCGATATTCTCACTGACCTTGGTGCTGCAATTTCAGGCGGTATGGGGTTGGCAGCAGGTGCAAATATCAATCCCGAAAGACAATTTCCCTCAATGTTTGAACCAATTCACGGCTCGGCTCCCGATATTGCAGGCATGGGCAAGGCAAATCCCTTGGCAACTGTTTGGTCGGCAAGTCAAATGTTAGATTACTTTGGTTATGAAGAATGGGGAAAGCGTCTTATCGCTTGCATTGAAAAAGTTTTATGTGATAAGATTGTCTTAACACCAGACCTTAACGGTAAAAGTACTACCTCTGAGGTTGGTGATGAGATTGTGAGATTGTTGGGTGAAATATGATTAAATCAGATATTACTCCTTTTAAGATATACGAAAATTTATATTTTGTCGGCAGTAGTAGGGTGTCGGTACATATTATAAAGACCAAAGTTGGTCTTGTAATGATAGATACCGGATATCCTGATATGTATGAGCAAATTCTCGACAGTATGTGTCAGTTAGGATTGCAAGCTAAGGATATTTGTGCAATTTTCCATTCACACGGTCATATAGATCATTTCGGCTGTACGCTCAAGTTTAAAAAACTTAGCGGAGCAAAAACCTATATTAGCAAAGAGGATAACGATATTATTAATGGGAAATACAATCTCTCTTGGGCGGATGAATTGGGTTATGTAGTACCGCAAGCCTTTGATTGCGATGTTTTAGTCGGGGACGGCGAGTGCTTTACATTTGGAGATACTGTTATCCGCTGTTGCCTTACCCCAGGACATACTGACGGTGTGTTATCTTTCTTTATTAACTTAGATGGAAATAAAGAGGGCGTAATTGCTGCTATGCATGGCGGAGTGGGAATGAATAGTATGACTGCTGGTTTTTTAGATAAATACGGACTTTCTTTTGATTGCAGAGATAAATTCAAAGAAGGACTGAAAAAATTGGCAACCGAAAAGGTTGATATAGTTTTAGGAAATCATCCCGAACAAAACCAAACTAACAGGAAATTAAAAAAAGTCTTAGCAGGGGAATCTATTATTGATTCTGATGAATGGAAAAGGTTTTTAACATCTGTTGAAAGTAATTTAGACAGTATGATTAATAAAGAAAAGTTAAAAAAGTAAAACCGATAGAAGCATATAAAATTTGTAATTTAAAAAAGTCAGGTAACTGTAACAGTTGCCTGACTTTTTATACTATTTAATATAATTTCACATCTATCCAAAGATTTTCATAGATGTTTCGGGTTTTAGTGCTTATGTCGTGGTAATACTGAACCTTTGGCATATCCTCTTTTGTGGGATATAAAATTTCATTACCGTAATAGTAGTAATCCTTGTTATTGATAACTGCCGTATTAGGAGAGGCATAGCCGATGTATTCGGCATTTGCAGTGGCAATTTGGGGCTCTAAGAGGAAGTTGAGATAAAGCATTGCCGCTTCCTTGTTCTTGGCATTCTTCAAAATACAGGCAGAATCTATGAAGATATTAGTGCCCTCTTTAGGATAGAAAAATTCAAGGTCGGGATTGGTTTCAACCATTGTAAGATAATCACCTGCATAATAGGGGGCGATATATGCTTCGCCCGTTTCCATCTTACCGTAAACCTCGTCCATGACATAAGCTTGGAGATTGTTTTTGCCTTTTTTAAGTAGCTCGGCTGCTTTTTTCCAGTCCTCTTCTTCTTCAGAGTTAAGGTCAAGACCTAATTTCATTTGCGCAGTCATAAAGGCGTCACGCGGATTATTGAAGTTAAGTGCCATATCCTTGTATTTTTCGTCCCACAAAACATTCCAGCTCTGTTCAATATTTTTAATATGCTTTGAATTGTAGATTATTCCTACCATTCCGACATTGAAAGGAACGCTGTATTTATTTTCGGGGTCGAAATAAATGTTTTTATACTGTTTAGCAATCAAATGATAGTTTGAAAGTGAGGAAGTATCAATTTCGGCTAACATATCCTCATTGAGCATACGTTCTATCATATAGTCAGACGGAATTACAATATCGTAATTAACACCGCCGTTTTTAACCTGAGAATACATTGTTTCATTGCTTTCGAAGGTAAGGTAATTCACCTTAATTCCTGTAAGCCTTTCAAATTCTCTATTAACGTCTATAGTGTCATCTGCACCGTCTGAAATATACTCACCCCAGTTGTAAACTGTGAGAGTAGTGCCTGCTAAAGCCTTTGTATATTCACCCTTGAGGTCAAGCTCCTTATACTCATACCCACAGCCTGTAAAAATAAAGGATAAAAGACAAATTGAGAGTAAAACTGCAATAATTTTCTTCATAGCTATATCCTTTCTTTTTTACTTATTTTCTTATCGTTTTTACTTTGCAATACATTGTAGAATATTAGCAGTGCAAAAATCACAACAAATATAAGGGTTGAAAGGGCATAAGTGTCAGGTGTAACCGACTTTTTTGTCATATTGTAAATGATAATAGGCAAGGTTTGATAATGTCCGCAGGTGAAATAACTTATAACAAAATCATCTAGAGAGAGTGTAAAAGCCATTATAAAGCCTGTGGCAATTCCCGTTGAAATAGAGGGAATAACAACCTTGAAAAATGCTTTTAAGGGTGTGCAACCAAGGTCTAATGCCGCCTCCTGCAAATGAGGGTCTGTCTGCTTTAATTTAGGCATAACCGAGAGAATAACATACGGAAGATTAAAGGTTATGTGAGCCGCAAGCACTGTAAAAAAGCCAAGTGACTCGTCAAGTCCGATAAGTCTGCCTATGAAAATAAACAAAAGCATTAAGGAAATACCCGTTACTATATCGGCATTCATCATAGGAATCTGTGTTACCGACATAACAACCTTTTGAGTGATTTTGCGGCGGAGCGCCATAATGCCAACCGCGGCGGCAGTGCCTAAAACAGTGGAAATCACAGCCGATAAAACCGCAATAATTATTGTATGCAAAAGGGCTGTAAGCATTGTGGTGTCACTAGCTAAACCGGCATACCATTTAAGCGAAAAGCCTGTAAACACCCAAACACTGCTAGAGGAATTAAATGAAAATGCAATCATAACAAGAACGGGTGCGTAAAGGAAAAAGATTATAAGTCCTACATAAAGGCGGGATAAGGCTTTCATATAATTACCCCTCCTTCGTCATCATCGCTGAAGCGGTTCATAACAAACAAACAAACAAGAATAAGCACCATAAGCACAAGAGAGAGGGAAGAAGCAACATTATAATATTCAGGACCTAGATTGAACAGATATTCAATAGCATCGCCTACAAGCATTGACTTGTTGCCGCCCAACTTCTGAGAAATATAAAAGGTGCTGACACTTGGCACAAAAACCATTGTGATACCTGAAATAATACCTGGTCTGGTGAGCGGCAAAATAACCCTTCTGAACTTTTCAAAAGCGTTACAGCCAAGGTCCTCCGATGCTTCCAATAAAGACTTATCCAGTTTAGACATAACTGAATAAATGGGTAAAATCATATAAGGAATGAAGTCATAAACCATACCTAAGATTACAGCACCGGGTGTATACATAAGCTTTAAAGGTGCAATGCCGAGCTTTCCTAAAAAAGTGTTTATAAGACCTGTGTTTGCGAGAATTGATATCCAAGAATAAGTGCGGATAAGGAAGTTCATCCACATAGGAAGCATAACTATGAGAAGTAGCATTCTTTGTGAACTGATTTTAAGCTTTGTCATAAAATAAGCCATTGGATAGGCAAGAAACAGTGTTATAGCTGTGGCAATGGCAGCATAAAGAATTGAAATCCCAAATGCTTTTTTATACTTGCTCAAAGAGGCAATATTGCTGATAGTAAAAACACCGTTTACATCTGTAAGCGCATAGTAAATCATAATAATGAGGGGCACTATTATGAAAATCGCCGACCAAACGATATACGGACTCGCAATCAGTCTGTTGCCAAAGGACTGTTTTTTCATTAGCCTTCCTCCTCGACATAGTTTACGTCAGAAAGACGGTCTATTTCCTCACTGTAGCTGGAATAGTCACCGTAAAGACCTGAATACTCCGATTTTTTCATAATATGAATAGCATCAGGCTCAATGAAAAGACCTACATTATCACCTACAAAATGCTCGTCGGTAGTCTGAATCATCCACTTGAAACCGCCGATATCAACGATTATCTCGTAATGAACACCAAGGAAGGAAACCGAGGTTACAACCCCTTTGAGCATACCCTTGTCAGCCTCTACAATGTCTACGTCCTCAGGGCGAACTACTACGTCAACAAGCTCATTTTCATTGAAGCCTTTGTCAAGACAGTCAAACTTCTGACCTGAGAACTCAACATAAAAGTCCTTCAGCATTTTGCCGTCAACAATGTTTGACTCGCCGATAAAGTCAGCAACAAAGGCATTCTGAGGCTCGTTATAAATGTCCTGTGGAGTGCCTACCTGCTGAATTTTGCCGCTGTCCATAACAACAACACGGTCAGACATTGTAAGCGCTTCCTCTTGGTCGTGTGTAACAAAAATAAAGGTGATTTCAAGCTGCTCCTGAATCTTTTTAAGCTCCTTTTGCATATCCTTGCGAAGCTTTAAATCAAGCGCTGCCAAGGGCTCGTCAAGAAGCAAAACCTTAGGTCTGTTAGCGATAGCGCGCGCGATTGCTACACGCTGCTGCTGACCGCCTGAGAGGGTATCGATATTACGCTTTTCAAGCCCCGAAAGGTTAACAAGACGAAGCATTTCTTCAACCTTTTGCTTAATTTCACTCTCGGGCATTTTCTTTATACGAAGACCAAAAGCAATATTTTCATAAACATTAAGATGAGGGAAAAGCGCATAACGCTGAAAAATGGTGTTAACCTGTCGCTTGTAAGCAGGCACATCATTTATTTTTTTATTTTCAAAGATTATATCTCCGTTGTCAGGCTCTAAAAAGCCTGCAATAAGTCTGAGAGTTGTTGTTTTACCGCAGCCTGAGGGACCCAGCAAGGTTATAAACTCCTTGTCTTTAATTTCAAGATTAAGATTATCTAAGACCTGTTCGCCTTCAAACGCGACAGAAATATTTTTTAGTTCTATGATATTATCTTTTCTCACAAAAAAATCCCCCTTTTTAATCAGTTTAAAATATACATCTAAACCCTTAAAATGTCAAGAGTATTTTGCGTTTTTTCAACATTTTTCCGCAAAAAAGCGTTGTAAATTTTGGAAAACTCTTAAATACTCGTTTTTTCTCTTGTTTTCTCCTAAATACTCACTTTTTGAAATGGAGGTTTTAAAACGCAATGGTATTTACTGTTTCAGTAAAAAATAGTAGATTTTTTTATTAAGTTATGATATAATAATATGAATTAATTATAAGGGGGAAGTTTGCTTGCGAATTTTAGGTATTGACCCTGGCTATGCCATAGTAGGCTACGGAATAGTGGATTATAATAATTGCTGTTTCTCTGTTGCAGGCTTTGGCGCAATAACTACCGAAGCACACAAGCCTTTCCCCGAAAGACTGATAGATATTTACAATGATATGCTTTTCATTATTGACAGGTACAAGCCTGATTGCTTATCTATTGAAAAGCTTTATTTTAATACCAATACCACAACCGCTATAGATGTGGCACAGGCGAGGGGAGTTATAGTTCTTGCCGCTAAAAGCCGTGGGCTTGAGGTTTATGAATATACACCCTTGCAGGTTAAACAGGCGGTTACAGGTTACGGCAGGGCAGAGAAAAGACAGGTTATGGAAATGGTTAAGAATCTGCTTTGCTTAAAAGCCGTTCCCAAACCTGACGATACTGCCGATGCATTGGCTGTGGCTGTCTGTCACGGTCACTATTCGGGTTCTGTTTATTCAAAAATTTGCTTGGAGGCTAAAAAATGATAGCGTCGCTAAGAGGAAGATATATATACTCCGATAGTACATCTGTAGTTGTTGAATGTGCGGGTGTGGGTTATAAATGTTATGTTACTAAAAATACACTTTATTCTTTGCCTGAAAAGAACTGTGAGCTTTTTCTTTATACCCATATGGTAGTACGTGAGGATGCTATGGATTTATATGGCTTCGGTGATTTGGAAGAGCTTAATGCTTTTAAGCTGATAACCTCGGTAAACGGAGTCGGTGCTAAAATAGGAATTGCTGTTCTTTCTGAATTCACTCCGTCAAACTTGTTTATTGCTATTGCAAGCAACGATGCCAAAACACTTACAAGAGCGGCAGGAGTAGGAATAAAATTAGCACAGAGAATAGTTCTTGAGTTAAAGGATAAAGTAGGCTCTATTGAAAGTGATAGCGGTGCTGAGATTAGCGCGGTTAGTTCTGCTAATAGCAATTCTGCAACCTCCGAAGCGATTGAGGCTTTGGTTTCGCTTGGTTACACTAAGGGAGAGGCTTCCTTGGCGGTAGCAAGGCTTGACGGTAATCTGCCGACGGACGAGCTTATAAAACAGGCTCTTAAAAATTTAGCAAGGGGGATATAAGTCTTGATAGAACAGGAAATGGATTTTGAAAACCGAATAGTTTCTCCCGATTATAGCTACACTCAGGATGAGGCAGAGCTGTCACTAAGACCTAAAACACTTGATGAGTATATCGGTCAGGATAAGGTTAAAGAGAACCTCAAAATTTATATAACCGCGGCAAAGCAGCGAAAAGAGAGCCTTGACCACGTCTTGCTTTACGGTCCTCCGGGTCTTGGTAAAACCACTCTTGCAGGCATAATCGCGCGTGAGATGGGTGTGAATTTAAGAGTAACTTCAGGACCTGCCATTGAAAAACAGGGCGATTTGGTTGCGATTCTCACCTCTTTGCAAGAGGGTGACGTGCTGTTTATAGATGAAATTCATAGACTGCCCCGTAATGTTGAAGAAATATTATATCCTGCTATGGAGGATTTTTCGCTTGATATTATAATCGGCAAGGGCCCGTCAGCCCGTTCAATAAGGCTTGATGTTCCGCATTTTACCCTTGTTGGCGCCACAACCCGTTCGGGACAGCTTACTGCACCCTTGCGTGACCGCTTCGGTGTTTTATTAAGACTCGACCTATACACACCTGAGCAGTTGGCAGAAATTGTTATCCGCTCAGCTGGAATACTCGGAATAGGCATTGAGCGTGACGGTGCTTTGGAGGTGGCTTCCCGTTCGAGAGGAACACCTCGTATTGCAAACAGACTTCTTAAAAGAGTACGCGATATAGCGCAGGTCGAATTTGACGGTGTTATAACCGAGGAAACGGCGCAATCGGCTTTAAAGCGTTTTGAGATTGACGAGTTAGGGCTTGATGATTTTGACCGTAAAATGCTAAGCACTATTATTACAAATTACTCTGGCGGCCCTGTCGGTCTTGATACCTTGGCGGCAGCAATCGGCGAAGAAGCCATCACTATAGAGGACGTTTATGAGCCGTATTTAATGCAGATTGGCTTCCTTACAAGAACGGCGAGGGGCAGATGTGTTACAAAATTGGCTTATGACCATTTAGGGATTGCGTTCGGTAAGGACGATAAGCAACAATCAATGTTTTAGGTTGAGGATTAATGAGAACTGTAGAAGGATTTAAGGATTACGAATTAATAGATGCGGATTCGGGCGAAAGGCTTGAGCGTTGGGGAAATATTATTTTAATTCGCCCCGACCCGCAGATTATATGGTCTAGTAAGCGTGAGAATAGCCTTTGGAGAAATCCTCACGCGATATATCACCGCTCAAATTCGGGCGGCGGTTATTGGGAAACCTTGAAAAAGGTTCCTGATGTGTGGAGTGTAAATTACAATGACCTGACTTTCAGGTTGAAGCCAATGGGATTTAAGCATACGGGACTTTTTCCCGAACAGGCGGTTAACTGGTCGCTTGCAACAGAGCTTATTAAAAAAGAGGATAGAGAAATTTCTGTGCTTAACCTTTTTGCTTATACTGGTGGTGCTACAGTTGCCTGCTTAAAGGCTGGCGCTAAGGTTACCCACGTTGATGCATCAAAGGGCATGGTGCAGTGGGCAAAGGAAAATGCAGTAGCCTCAGGTGTGGCGGACAGAAGCGTGCGTTGGCTTGTGGATGACTGTATGAAATTTGTAAAGCGTGAGATAAGGCGCGGGAATACCTACGATGCAATTATTATGGACCCGCCTTCGTACGGCAGAGGTCCTAACGGTGAGGTATGGAAATTAGAACAACAACTATCGGAGTTACTCTCTGAAACGGGCAAGCTTTTGTCAGATAATGCGGTGTTCTTCTTTCTTAATTCCTACACTGGTGGGCTTTCACCCACAATTCTTAACTATATGGTTAAAAAATATGTTGTAAGAGGCAGAAATGGTGAGGTTTTCACCGATGAAATAGGACTTTTTGTCACCGATAAGGGAATAAGTCTTCCCTGCGGAAATACTACTGTTTGGAAAAGATGATAATGAGTACACTTATTGAAGTAAAAAATGTAACTTACGAATATACCGAGGATGAGGCAACACATACTGCGGTTAAAAATTTAAGTCTAGATATTGAGAGGGGAAGCTTTACCGTTATTCTGGGGCATAACGGCTCGGGTAAATCTACCTTGGCAAAGCTTCTTAACGGTCTTAATAAACCAACCTCGGGCGATGTTTTGGTAGACGGAATCAACACTAAAACGGAAGAAACCGAGATTGATGTCAAGCGTAAGGTCGGTCTTGTTTTTCAAAATCCCGATAATCAGCTTGTGGCATCTATCGTTGAAGAAGATGTGGCTTTCGGTCCCGAAAATTTAGGACTTGCACCCAGTGAGATTAGAACAAGGGTGGACGATGCCTTAAAGGCTGTGGATATGTATGAGTTTAAGGATTCAACACCGCACAGACTGTCGGGCGGTCAGAAACAGCGCGTTGCAATAGCAGGAATTATTGCGATGGAGCCTATGTGTCTTGTTCTCGACGAGCCGACTGCTATGCTTGACCCAAAGGGAAGAGCAGAGATTATGAGCACCCTTTTGAAGCTAAACCGTGAAAAAGGGATAACGGTGGTTTTAATCACTCACTATATGGAGGAAGCTGAAAAGGCTGACCGCGTTATAGTTATGAATGACGGTGAAATTATTGATGACGGTACTCCGTCAGAAATATTTAAAAATGTTGAAAAGCTTAAAAGCGTGGGACTAGATGTTCCGCAGACAACTGAGCTTTTATACGAGCTGTCAAAAAACGGCTTTTCGGTTAAAACAAATGCGATTTCTATTGAAGATACAGCCCTTGAAATTAAAAGGGTTTTGGAGGAAATTTAAAGTTGGGCATTTTAGAGGTAAAAAATTTAACCCACACCTACGGCGGTAATTCGCCCTTTATTAATGATGCTGTGAGTAATGTAAGCTTCGGCATTGAAAAGGGTGAGATTATAGGCATAATCGGACATACAGGCTCGGGTAAATCAACACTTGTGCAACACCTTAACGGTCTTTTAAAGCCAACCGAGGGCACAGTGCTGTTTGAAAATCAGGATATCTGGGAAAACCCTAAGGAAATAAGAAAAATCCGTTCAAAAGTTGGACTTGTATTCCAGTATCCCGAGTATCAGCTTTTTGAGGAAACGGTTTTTAAGGATATATCATTCGGTCCCTCTAATATGGGTATTGAGGGTGATGAGCTTGAAAGTACTGTTATCGAGATTTGCGAGCTTGTAGGAGTTAAAAAGGAATACTACGAAAAATCGCCTTTTGACCTTTCGGGCGGTGAGAAACGCAGGGTAGCAATAGCGGGTGTTATGGCAATGCGTCCTCAGGTTATCATCTTTGATGAGCCAACAGCGGGCCTTGATCCAAAGGGCAGAGAAGATGTTATGAAAATAATAAAGGACTACCGCGAGGCTACAAATGCCACTGTCATTATTATTTCTCACTCGATGGAGGATATGGCAATGCTTGCTGATAAAATCCTTGTAATGAACAAGGGCGAAATTTATAAATTCGGCAGTGTTCACGAGGTTTTTTCAGATGCTGAGGGCTTAAGTAAAATCGGTCTTAATGTACCGATAGTGACAAGAGTTTTCGCTCTTCTCAAAAGCTACGGTGCCGAAGTAGAAACCTCGGTTTACACGGTAGAAAAAGCGGTCGAGGCTTTAATAAAACTGAAAGAGGGTAAAAAGGATGCTTAAAGATATAACCTTCGGTCAGTATTACGATTCAAAATCGGTGCTTCATAAATTGGACGCCAGAGTTAAAATTGTTTTGATGATACTTTATATAGTATTTATCTTTATTTCAAAGAATTTCTATTCACTCATTTTTTCGGCATTATCGGTCGTTGCGGTTATTTTTATATCCAAAGTACCCATCAAAATGTATCTTAAGAATATGAAAGCAATTTTGCCTGTGCTGATTTTTACCGCTATAATCAACCTTTTTTACGGGGAAGGCGGAAGGGTGCTCATTTCTTTCTGGATTATTGAAGTCAATACCGCAGGTATTTATAAAGCAATATTTATGGCACTCAGAATTTTGCTTTTGATCTTTATAAGCTCGGCACTTACCTACACAACAACCCCGAATGATTTGACCGATGCTATTGAAAGCCTGCTTTCGCCTTTGAAATTTATAGGTCTTAAATCGGCTGTGCATACACTGGCTATGATGATGACTATTGCACTAAGGTTTATACCGACACTTATTGAAGAGGCAGAAAAAATAATGAATGCCCAAAAAGCAAGGGGTGCAGACCTTGAAAGCGGCGGACTTATCGACAGGGTAAAGGCGCTAATACCTATTCTAATACCTCTGTTAATATCATCCGTAAGGCGTGCCTATGACCTTGCAGAAGCGATGGAATGCAGATGCTATAACGGCGGTGAGGGTAAAACCAGAATGAAGCAAATGAAGCTTAAAATCAGGGATTTTTATGCTTCGTTTACCGTTGTTTTGATGTGCGCTGCGGTAATAGTTTTTAATGTGATTTTTTAAAACAAGGATGGTGCCGTTATGAAAAGAATATTACTGAAACTAAGCTTTGACGGCACAGCCTATCACGGCTGGCAGATTCAGCCAAACGGTATAACCGTTCAAGAGGTTTTGCAAAATGCTCTTTTACGGCTTCTCGGCAAGCCTACGGGAATTACAAGCTGCAGCAGAACCGATGCAGGTGTTCACGCAAAAGAGTTTTACTGTCATTTTGATTGTGAGGACGGTATTCCCGAATCTGCTTTTTTAAGGGGACTTAATGCACTTTTGCCTGATGATATCGCTGTTAACGGTTGCGAGGTTGTTGATAGTGATTTTCACGCAAGATATAATGCAAAGGGCAAGACCTATGCTTATAACATTTACAACAGTAATTTAAAAGATGCGTTTTTATCACGTTACAGTTGGCGTATTGAACGCCCGCTTGATACCTACAGAATGAACGAGTTTTGTAAAACCATTATCGGCACCCACGATTTTTACGCGTTTTCATCTGCAAACAGAACTGTTGAGGATACCGTAAGAACTGTAAACGAATGTTACGTTGAAAGAAACGGTGATATGGTAACTCTTAGGATTACTGCTGACGGTTTCCTTTATAATATGGTTCGAATTGTCGTGGGCACGGCGGTTTCGGTGTCAGACGGAAAAATTAATCCCTTGGATATTCCCGATATTATTAAAAGCAAAAGCCGAGAGCGGTTAGGAATGACCGCTATACCAAACGGCTTGTTTTTAGAAAAAGTTTATTATTAGAGTGTGAGAATTTATGCCTGATTATAAAAAGCGAAAACGAAATAAAATTCTTTCTCCGCCGAAAACGGTTAAAAAATCAAGAGTCAAAAAGGACAATGATAATGATATTAAAATGACCTCAGGGGAAAAGAAGCAATACCGAAAAACCAATAATATTAAGGTTATCGAGGGCAGAAAGCTTGAAAGAAAGCGAAAACTCAAGGTTTATAGCGTTATAGTGGCAGTCTTGCTTGCAGTAATTCTTATTTTGCAGTGTATTTTGCCCGCGGGAATTATAGAAAGTGTAAAGATTGGCACAAAGCTTCTCGGAGCGGGTAGCTATCCTGTTACGCTTGCAGGCTCTCAAACTCTGAACACGGTATCAAAGAGCGGTTATTACTACGTTTTAAGCAATTCTCATCTTACTGCTTTTTCAAATTCAGGAAAAACTGTTTTTAACCTTGAACACGGCTTTGAAAAGCCCGTTTTAAAGACAAGTGCCGGTGGGGCTTTGGTTTATAATCAGGGCAGTAAGGAAGTTTTGGTATTTGATATTAACGGACTTAAGCACTCATTTTTAGCAGAAAATAATATTTTGGCGGCTAATATCTCAAATTTGGGTAGTTTTGCGGTTGCAACTGTTTCGGATAAATATGCATCAGCAGTTACGGTTTATAATAACAATGCTAAAAAAATATATGAATGGTATTCGGCTGAGGATACGGTTAATGCAGTAGCTCTATCGAAAAACGGCAAAAAATTAGCCGTTTCGGTGTTCAATTCTCAAAACGGAGAATTTGTTTCAAAAGTAAATGTATTGAATTTCAAGTCTGCAACACCTGAATACAGTGAAGCGTTTGAAAACACCTATGTTTATAATCTTCTTTCTGATTTTTCAAACGGTTTTGCGGTTATAACCTCTAACAAGATAAAGTTTATAAAATGGAGAGGCTTTAAGTTTAACGAGTATAAAAGTGATTACACCTTATCAATTTTCAAATCCTTTAAAAACGGATATGTTGCGGTATTTAACAGGCAAAGCGATAAAACCGATAATAAGATTGCGGTGCTGTCTTCAAACGGCAAAATCAAATACGAAGTGACATATAGTGGAATAATAAGTGATATTACGGTTTCGGGCAGTCATATTTATTGTATGAGCGATACCGAAATTCTGGTGGTTAATAAAGACGGTAATCTTGCTTCGAAAACCAATTTCGGTTTTGGCGGAGTAGGTATTTCGGTCCTGTCGTCAAATCAGGCTGCCGTTATAACCGATAATAAAATTGAAAAAATCAAGCTTGATAGGAGTAGAGAGAATGAGTATAGTAATTGATTTGATTTTAATCGCAATAATTCTTTTGTTTGCATTAATCTCTGCTAAACGTGGATTTGTAAAGGTTTTGGTTGAAACGGTGGGATTTGTAGCGGCAATTATTCTAGCGTTCACAATTAGTACACCATTAGCAACAACAACTTATGATAAACTAATAGAGCCGCCTGTTGTTGAGGCGGCAGTTAATGCTGTCGGTGAAAGTGCTGAGCACGAAGCTTGGAACGCTTTGCCCGACTTTTTGATGAATAATAGCCTGTTTGGTGAAGAAATTAATTCCTTTACCGAAAAAATATCTCAAAATATTTCCGCAGGCACCGAAACAGCGGTTAAAAATGCTTCACAGGAAATAATTAAACCTGTTGCTGTTAAGATTATAGGACTTGTTTTCTCGGTTATTCTGGTAATAATATTACTTATTGCAGTTAAGTTCTTAGCAAAGGTTATAAACAAACTGTTTTCTTTCAGTGTTGTAGGAAAGCTAAACCGCACATTAGGCGGTGTAGTAGGTCTTGTGAAAGGCTTTGCGGTAGCAGTATTGGTTTGCCTTGCTGTATCGCTTATAAGGACATTCGCAGGAGATTTTCTTATATTCACTACAGAGAGCGTGAATAACTCTGTCCTTTTCAAATTTGTACTCGATACATTTAATATATTATAATTTTTAGTTTCAAGGAGTCCTAAAAAAGATGAAGCTTTGTTCCAAATGCAAAAAACGTCCGGCTGTAGTATTTATGTCGGATATGTCAAACCCCACCGCAGAACCGCAAGGATTATGCCTTGTTTGTGCTAAAGAAATGGGTATTAAGCCTGTTGATGATATGCTCAAAAGAATGAATATATCCGATGAGGATATAGAGCAAATGAGCGAACAATTTATGGATTTAATGTCTTTCGATGACGAGAGTGACGATGCCGCTTTAAACGATGAAACCTTTGATTTGGGTACAGCCCCTGCAATGCCGTTTATAAATAAGCTTTTCGGTAATTTAGGCGGCGCAGAAAAATCAAAGACCGAAGAAAAAAGCGAAGATGGCAAACATAAAGATAAGCCTAAGAAGAAGCGCCGCAGATTTATGGAGCAGTATTGCACAAACCTTACTGAAAAGGCAAGACAGGGCAAAATTGACATTATAATCGGCAGAGATAAAGAGCTTTACAGAACCATTCAGATTTTGTCGCGCAGAAGTAAAAATAATCCCTGTCTTATAGGTGAGCCGGGTGTGGGTAAAACCGCGATTGCCGAGGGATTGGCGTTACAGATTGCAAACGGCACTGCGCCTGCGCGTCTTCTTGATAAAGAAATTTTCTTGCTTGACCTTACAGGGCTTGTAGCAGGAACTCAGTTTAGAGGTCAGTTTGAAAGCCGCGTTAAAGGCTTGGTTGAAGAAATTAAGGAAGCGGGAAACATTATCCTCTTTATCGATGAAATCCATAACCTTGTGGGCGCGGGGGACTCTTCCGAGGGGTCAATGAATGCGGCTAATATTTTAAAACCCGCACTTTCGCGCGGCGAGATTCAGGTTATAGGTGCTACTACCTTTAAGGAATACAGAAAATATATCGAAAAGGATGCCGCCTTGGAGCGCCGTTTTCAGCCTGTTACTATAGAAGAGCCCTCTCTTGCTGAGGCAGAGGCTATTCTTTTGGGCGTTAAGTCCTACTACGAGGGCTTTCACGGTGTAACAATACCCGAAAACATTGTGAAAAAAGCAGTTTTGCTTTCAGAAAGATATGTAACTGACAGATACTTGCCCGATAAGGCGATTGATTTGCTTGACGAGGCGTGCGCCTGCGCAAGCCTTGAAAATAAGGCGATTGACGAGCTTTGTGTTACAAACAGAAAAATTGCTGAATATTCGGTGAGGCTCGAAGAGTTGGAGGCTGATGTCGAAAACCCCGACTATGAAAAACAGGCTATGATTAAATCAGAGCTTCAGAAGTATAAGGCAAAGGCAGACGAGCTTTATGAGCCTGCCTCTAATAACACGGTTACTGATGCTGATATTGCTAAGGTAATTGAACTGTGGACAGGTATACCTGCTACAAAGGTTCAGGAAAGCGACCTTAA
>CAYQFD010000009.1:0-17448 GCA_964416795.1 uncultured Ruminococcus sp.
AATTGGAGAGAAAAAATGAACTATTACATAAATCCAACCTCGTTTTCGGCGGTTTTCACTTTGCCGACGGCGGTGGCTGACAGGTATCTTAAATTTGCCAAAGCCGAGCATATAAAGGTTTTGCTTTATATTATGCGCAATATGGCAGAGGAAATAAGCGATAACCAAATTGCCGAGGCTTGCGGTGTTAGCGAATTTGACGTTAAAGAAGCGCTTCTTTATTGGGCGGACACAGGTATTCTCTTGCCTAAGGACAAGCCGATTGTTGACGTCAGTAAAACAGAGCGCAAGACTGTAGCTAAGCGTGAGCGACCTACAAGGCTAGATGTTGCAAAACGTTGTGATGACCCTAAGGTTAAATATTTAATGCGTGAAGCTGAAATGAAGTTTGGCAGGGCGATTAAAAGTAATGAACAGTCCTCTTTACTCTGGATTTATGACGATTTAGGACTTGATGTTTCTGTTATTATGCTCATTCTTCAATTTGCGGTGGCGCGTGGCAGGGCAAATATAAGCTATGTTGAAGCAATAGCAAAGGATTGGTCGGCACGCGGAATAGACAATATAAGTCTCGCTGACGAAGAGCTTAAAAGAATGGCAATGTGTGAGCAAGCGTGGGGTGTTGTATCTTACGTCTTCGGCCTTGAAAAGCGTAAGCCCTCGGCAAAGGAAACCGAGCTTTCATATTTGTGGCTTAATGAGTGGAAGCTTTCGCGCGAGATGCTTGAAAGAGCCTACGAGGAATGTGTTAACGCTAAATCGAAGTTTTCGTTTGCGTATACCGCAAAGATACTCGAAAACTGGCACGCAAAGGGCTACAAAGCACCTGATGATATAGAGGAAAAGAAAAAATCCGCAGAAGAAAATAATATTGCGGCATACGACCTTGATTTATTCGAAAAAATGCTTAATTCAAAGGATTAGTGAAAAGTTATGATTACAAGAGAAATGACTTATAAAAAGGCTTTTGAGGAAAAGAAAATAAGGCTTACAGAAAAGAAAAGCTTTCGTGAAAGAATGCTAAGGGCTGCTTATGCTTCAAACCAAAGGCTCTATGAAATAGACAGTCAGTTGGCGCAAATCGGAGCTTCACTCGCTATAACCGCACTCACAGGCAATACCGAAAAGCTTGAAATGATGAAAAGCTTATCTGTGGCGCTGACAAAGGAAAAAGCCGAAATTCTTAAAAAAGCAGAGGTTGAGGATATTAAGCTTGAGTGTGAGATTTGCTCAGACACGGGTTATGTGAGCGGCAAAATTTGCGAATGCATAAAGCGTGAAGCGGCAGAGATTATGAATAAAGAGTTGTCGGCACAAATGCCGCTTAATGCTTGTAGCTTTGAAAATTTCGATTTGAAATTCTATTCCGATAAGGATAAGAACGGTGAAAATGCAAGGCGGAGAATGACCGCAATTTTAAAATTGTGCCGCGAATACGCCCTGAATTTCAGCCCCGAAACCTCTAAAAATCTGCTCTTTTTAGGAAGTGCGGGACTTGGTAAAACCCATCTGACGCTCAGCATAGTTTCAGAGGTTATAAAAAAAGGGTATCTGCCGGTTTACGCGTCGGCTGAAAATCTTTTCACAAGCATCGAGGCTGAGAAGTTTTCGGGTGAGGGAAAGGGCACTTACGAACAGGTGCTTCACTGTGATTTGCTTGTTATTGATGACTTGGGTACCGAAATGGTGACCTCTTTCACAAAATCGGCTCTGTATAATCTTATTAATACAAGATTGCTGTCGGGCAAGCCGACAATTATTAATACGAATCTTTCTATGAAAGAAATCGAGGAAAAATATACCGCAAGAATTTCCTCAAGGCTTATGGGCGAGTATGACTGCCACAAATTTTTAGGTGATGATATCCGTCAACAGAAACTTTTAAAGAAATAGAGTGAATTTTTTGGCTATAAAAAGATACAATGCAGGTGAATATGATGTAGCCGTTATAGGCGGCGGCCACGCGGGTATAGAGGCGGCATTGGCACCCGCAAGGCTTGGACTTAAAACGGTTATGTTCACCGTAACGTTAGACTGGATAGGAAATATGCCCTGTAATCCCTCAATAGGCGGCACCGCAAAGGGACATCTTGTGCGCGAAATAGATGCCTTGGGCGGCGAGATGGGTAAAGCTGCTGACAAGCATACTCTGCAAAGCCGAATGCTTAATCTCGGCAAAGGCCCTGCAGTTCATTCACTTCGTGCTCAGGTTGACCGCAGAGCATACAGCGGACATATGAAGCATATTTGTGAGCTACAGGAAAATCTTGATGTTAAGCAGTGCGAAATCGTTGATATTTTCAAAGAGGGTGATTTTTGGCACTGTGTTTCTTCCTTGGGAGCGGATTTTCGCGCTAAAGCGGTAATTATCGCAACGGGAACATTCTTGGGCGGCAGAATTTATGTGGGCGAGGTTAATTACTCTTCAGGGCCTGACGGTGCTATTGCGGCGAATGAATTGTCCCAATCGCTAAAGCGTTTGGGTATACCGCTAAGGCGTTTCAAAACAGGAACACCTGCACGTGTCGCACGCGATAGTATTGATTTTTCCGCCTTAGAAGTGCAGGAGGGGGACCAGAAAACAGTTCCTTTCAGCTTTTCTACAAGGGAAAACCCTGTTAATAAAGTGGTTTGCCATATCTCATATACAAATGATGAAACCAAGCGCGTGATTTTAGAAAATATAAACCGTTCACCGCTTTATGCAGGCGAAATTGAGGGTGTAGGACCAAGATATTGCCCTAGTATTGAGGATAAGATTATGCGGTTTACGGATAAAAAGCGTCATCAGTTTTTTATCGAGCCTTGTGGCGAGGAAACCGAAGAAATGTATCTTCAGGGGCTTTCCTCTTCACTGCCTGAGGAAGTACAGATTGAGCTTTATAAAACGGTTGACTGCCTTAAAAACGTAAAGATAATGCGAAATGCTTATGCGATTGAGTATGACTGTGTAGACCCCGTGTTTTTAAACGCTACACTCGAAATGAAAGGACTTTCGGGTCTTTACGGGGCAGGTCAGTTCAACGGCTCCTCGGGTTATGAGGAGGCGGCGGCACAGGGTCTTATTGCGGGCATTAATGCGGCACTAAAGATTAAAGGTGAAGAGCCGCTTATTTTGTCGCGCTCGTCGTCTTATATCGGCACTCTGATAGATGACCTTGTAACAAAGGGCTGTATGGACCCTTACCGAATGATGACCTCGCGCAGTGAGTACAGATTATTACTCCGTCAGGATAATGCTGACGAAAGACTGATGCCTATAGGCTATAAAATCGGACTTGTGGGTAAAGAAGCTTATGACGATTTCAGGAACAGATGTGCTTTAAAGGAAAAGGAAATAGAACGTGTTAAGTCTACATTCTTAGGTCCTAATCCTGAGCTTAATAAGCTTTTAGAGGACCGAGACACCGCACCAATGACTACGGGTATGCGCCTTGCAGACCTTATTAAACGACCTCAGCTTGATTACGATATGCTAGCCCCCTTTGATAAGGACAGACCTGTATTACCGTTCGGTGTTAAAGAAAAGGTAGAGGTTGAAATTAAATATGAGGGATATATTTCGCGTCAGCAGGCACAGGTAAATGAAATGCTAAGACTTGAAAGCCGAATTATTCCTTCGGATATTGACTATGATTCTATTAAAGGACTTCGCCTTGAAGCGATAGAAAAGCTTAAAAAGATTAAACCTGCAAACATCGGTCAGGCATCACGTATATCGGGTGTCAGCCCTGCCGATATTTCGGTGCTTTTGATTTATCTTGCAAAATAATAAAGCCAAGGATTAATCCTTGGCTTTTACTGTTAATAATTTTCTTTTCTTACTTCAAAATAGCTTTGGGGATGAGCGCAAACAGGGCAAATCTGGGGAGCCTTTTTGCCGATAACCAAATGTCCGCAGTTGCGGCATTCCCACATAGTTTCCTCTGCTTTTTCGAAAACCTTTTGCATCTCAACATTGTTAAGGAGCTTTAAATATCTTTCCTCGTGGGTTTTCTCAATAGCGGCAACTAATCTGAATTTTGCGGCTAATTCTTTAAAGCCCTCTTCCTCGGCTTCGCGGGCAAACTGAGCATACATATCGGTCCACTCGTAATTTTCGCCCTCTGCTGCAGATTTTAAGTTTGCAGCGGTGTCACCTAAAGCGCCTAGCTCCTTAAACCACATTTTTGCGTGTTCCTTTTCGTTGTTAGCGGTATCAAGGAAAATTGCCGAAATCTGTTCGAAGCCTTCCTTTTTAGCAACTGAAGCAAAGTAGGTATACTTGTTTCTTGCCTGACTTTCACCTGCAAATGCTGCATAGAGATTTTTTTCGGTTTTACTACCCTTTAATTCCATTGAAAAAACTCCTTTTATATATTTTATTATTTAAGAAATCCGTTAACAATTTGTTCTTCAGCCTCTTGCTCTGTGAGTCCCAGAGTCATAAGCTTTATAAGCTGCTCGCCTGCAATTTTACCGATTGCCGCCTCGTGAATAAGTGAAGCATCAATGTGGTTGGCTGAAATTTCAGGGATTGCAGAAACGTGGGCATTATCCATAATAATAGCATCACATTCGGTATGTCCGCTACACACATTATTACCGTTAATCTTCGATAAAAACAGCTGATAAGAATTATCCTTTGCAACCGAGCGCGAAATTACGTTTGCGCCTGAATTTTCACCGTCAAGGTCGACTGTAAAATCAGTTTCGGCTCGCTGTTTGCCGTGTGTCATCAGCTTTTCGCGGATTATCAAGTTGGCATCTTTACTCAGCTTTGCTGTGGTTACACGCTTGGTCGAGTCAATACCCTCAATCTGAGTAGTGTCCATCTCCATATAACCGCCGTCGGCGATATTAATAACAGTTGTAGGGTTCATTGTTTTGTCACCCAAGCCGTCACCGCCGCCGTAGTGCTTTTCAATATATTTAACTCTGGCGTTTTTGCCGACATAGAAGGTATGGATACCGTCGTGACGGGATTCCTCGCCGCCGCAGTTGTGAATACCACAGCCTGCAACAATTTCGACATCGGCATTCTCGCCGATATAAAAATCGTTATAAACTAGTTCTGTATGACCGCTTTCGCTTATAATTACAGGTATATGCACCTTTTCTGCTTTAGTATTCGCTTTAATTATAATATCAATACCGTTTTTATCGTTTTTTGTTACTATGTCGATATTTTCGGTAACCTGACGTCCCGCAGAAGAACCGTTTGCACGGATGTTAAATGCGCCCTCGGGTTCACCCTCCATATCAGCGATTATTTTTAAAAGTTCAAGTTCTGTATTGTTCATTGTTATACCTCTACTTTGGCGGTTAAAATACTGCAACCCGCATCTGCTTTGCCTAAAAGCGAGGGCAAAATATCCTCTTTTTTGCCTGTTTCCTTGATGCCGCCGTTTGATACCACAATTATCCTGTCGGCAATGTTAAGTATTCTTTCCTGATGGGATATAATAATAATAGAGCCGCCTAAGGTTTTATGCATTTTTTCAAAAACCTTAATAAGACTGTTAAAGCTCCAAAGGTCGATTCCTGCTTCGGGCTCATCAAAAAGTGAAATTTTGGTTGAACGCGCAAGCACAGTTGCAATTTCAATTCTTTTAAGCTCACCGCCCGAAAGTGAAGCGTTTACTTCGCGGCCTATATAATCCCTTGCGCAAAGACCTACTTCCGAAAGGTAGTTGCAAGCATCGCTTATGGAAATATCCCTGCCGATACTAAGGCTTATAAGGTCGTGAACGGTGATGCCCTTAAAACGAACGGGCTGCTGGAAAGCAAAGCTGATTCCTTTTTTGGCGCGTTCTGTGATAGAAAGGTCGGTAATATTTTCACCGTCAAGCCAAATTTCACCCTCGGTTGGCTTGATGATACCTGCGATTATTTTTGCAAGTGTAGACTTTCCGCCACCGTTTGGACCTGTGATTACCGAAAAGCCGTTATCTATTTTTAAATTAACATTTTTAAGTATTTCTTTAGCACCGTTTTCACCCTCGGCAATAAAAGAAATATTTTTAAGTTCCAACATTTTTGGTCCGCCTTTATTTGTACTATTCTTAATATTTATATAATAACCTTTTTGGCTACAAAAATCAACAATTTGTTAAATATTTAAAATATATGTGGAATTTTTTTGCAAAATATAGTACAATGTTAAACTGTAAAGGAGTGTTTACTATGAAGAAAAAAGGTTTAATTATAATTTTGGCAATAATTGCAGTTTTGGTTGTGATAATCGGCTCGGTTATAGGCTCATATAACGGTCTTGTTGAAGACAGGGAAGAGGTTGAACAGTCTTGGTCACAGATTTCTGTTCAGCTACAGCGCAGATTGGACTTGATTCCTAATCTTGTAAACACGGTTAAGGGCTACACGGATTATGAGCAAAGCACGCTTACTGCCGTGACCGAAGCACGAAATGCACTTCAAAATGCAGGCTCTGTCAATGAGCAGATTGATGCCGCCAATCAGTTGGACGGTGCTCTTAATGTGTGGGTTAATGCTGTGACAGAGGCTTATCCCGACCTTAAAGCAAACGAGCAGTTCACCGCTTTGCAGGATGAGCTTTCGGGCACAGAAAACCGCATTGCAACCGCACGTAAGGATTATAATGAGGATGCAAGAGAGTTTAACACAGAAATCAAGAAATTCCCGAAAAGTATCTTGGCGGGTATTTTTGGATTTGAAGCATACGACTATTTTGAAGCGCAAAACGGTGCCGAGAATGTGCCTCAGGTGAGCTTCGACTAAAAAGCTATGAAGAGGATTTTGAGTATTGCGGCGGCAGTGGGATTAATACTTCTTTGCTTATGCTCATGCACAGAAGAAAGCGGTTATCCCGCAGCTACTGAGGAGTTTTACGTTAACGATTTTGCGGATGTAATATCTGAGGCGGATGAGCAGAAGATGATGGCTAGCGCTGTTAACCTTGCTAATCAGACCACCGCTCAGGTTGTGGTTGTAACGGTGGAAGACTTAGGTGGCGAGGAGCCGTGGGAATATGCTCTGGAAATAGGCAGACTCTGGGGTGTGGGTGACGAGGAAAAGGACAATGGCGTGGTTATATTGCTCGCCGAAAATGACCGTGAGATTTATGTTTCTGTCGGTTACGGGCTTGAGGGTGCGTTGCCTGACAGTAAAACGGGAAGAATTATCGACCTTTACGGTATGCAATATTTAAAGGCGAACGATTTTTCAAAGGGCCTTTTAGAAATTGCAAATGCCATAGTCGGCGAGGTATATATTGAATACGGATTAGAAGCGCCAGAGGGATACACCTCAATAAATAATGTTGCAGAATATACAGAGAGTGAAGATGCAGGCGATGTTATAACCTCGTGGATAGTTATGGTTATCGTAATTATCGTTCTTTCCTTTATTTTCAGGGGCAGAGGCGGACTGCTGTTCCTATTAGGTTCTCCTCACAGTCACCGTCATCGCGGCGGTTTTGGCGGCTCAGGCGGCGGCGGTTTTCGAGGCGGCGGCGGAAGCTTTGGCGGCGGCGGAGCCGGCAGAGGCTTTTAAAACATTTTCATTTGGGAGTTTATGATGTCACAGAATTTTAATTCTAAGGGTTATGAAGATTATTTTAAAGCCTTGGAGAAAAATTTAGAAAATGAAGCGGCTAAACCGCAGGAAATAAGGCGAAAGGTCACAAACAAAAGGAAAAGTAAGGGCGTTTTTAAGGTTGTAAGACTGAGAAAATCTTTCCTTGCCTGTGTTGCACTGGTGCTTGTTGTAGTAATCGGTGCAGTTGTTGTTTCGGCAGGTAAAAAAGATGTCGACTCCGAAACAGATTATTCGGCAGACCAGACACAAGAAAACGTACAAGACGAGCCCAAAAAGGTTATTTCGTATGAATTTGGCAAAGACACTGCCGATTTGCTGGCAAATAATGACGCAAAATGCGGTATAGTTGTAAATAAGAGCACAAATACCGTAGTGGCGGCACGTAATGCGCACACAAAGGCTTATCCTGCATCCACCACAAAAATTATGACTCTTCTTGTGGCGGTTGAAAATTTGAAGGATATGAACAAAACCTTTACAATGACACTTGATATCACTGACCCTTTGTTCGTGGCGGAAGCTTCGGTAGCGGGCTTTTTGAATGGAGAAACCATTGGAATGACCGATCTTTTGTACGGTGCGATTTTACCGTCGGGTGCAGATGCTTCAATGGCGCTTGCAATTACTGTTGCGGGAAGTGAAGAAGCTTTTGTTAAGCTTATGAACAAAAAGGTTGAGGAATTAGGGCTTAAAAACACCCATTTCGATAATGTCACAGGACTTCACAGCGAGAATAATTATTCCACCGCTTACGATATGGCAGTAATACTTGATGCAGCGCTTAGTAATGAGCTTTGCCGCAAGGTGCTTTCCACCTATCAGTATACAACATCTGTCACACCCGAGCACCCAGAGGGTATTCCGCTTTCGAGTACTCTTTTCGAATATATGTACGGCACAGAGCCTGAAACCGCAACCATTTTAGGCGGCAAAACGGGATTTGTAAACGAGTCGGGCTACTGTATTGCCTCTTACGGAAAAGCAAACGATACCGATAATGAGTATATAGTTGTAACTTTGGGAAATTCGGCACGCTGGCCCGCCTTTTACGGACAAATTGATTTATATAAAGAATTAGCAAAATAAAATACTCCCCATAAACAGTGATACTGTTTATGGGGAGTATTTTATTGAACACATATTAATTGAGTCTAAAACATAGACATTTGATTTGTATCGGGCAAATCTCTCATAGCGCCGAGGTCGGCAAGGTTTTGAATAATAGTTTTTGAAACGCCTGCTTCTAATTGGAAGTCCTCAATAGATACAAAATTACCCTTTTGCGCCGCTTCATAAATAGAGTATGCCTGCTTTTCGCCCACTCCGCTAAGCGCACCGAAGGGAAGCCTCATTTTGCCGTCCTCAGGAAGATACTTCATAGCGTGCGATTTATTAATGTCAATCGGCAGAATTTCAATACCTCTTGCCATCATCTCATTGAAAATAAGCATATTTTCATATACATCGAGTTCCTTTTTGGTGGCTTCCTTGCCCTTTGCCTTAATATCGCGCAGATAACGCTTAACCGCCTCTCTGCCCTGCAAAATTGTAGGAACATCTACATCCTCAGGTCTAGCGGTGAAATACGCACAGTAGAATTCGAGTGGCTTATAAACCTTATACCAAGCAACCCGTATTGCCGCAGTAACATAAGCCGCGGCGTGCGCTTTTGGGAACATATATTTGATTTTATAACAGCTGTTAATATACCATTCAGGCACGTTAACCGCTCTCATATCATCCTCCATAGCGCCCCATTCTTCTTTAGAAACCGCACCCTTTGCTACAAGTCCTTTACGCACTGTTTCGGTGATTTTGAATGCTCTGCCTTCTTCCATGCCCTGATGGATAAGGTAAACCATTATGTTATCACGTGTACCGATAACCTCTGAAATGGTACAGGTGCCGTTATCAATCAGGTCCTTCGCATTACCAAGATAAACGTCAGTACCGTGGGAAAGTCCCGAAATCTGCAAAAGGTCGGAGAAATTTTTAGGCTTACAGTCAACAAGCATTCCTCTTACAAATGACGTGCCAAACTCAGGAATACAATAAGTACCCGTTTGTGACTCAATCTCTTCGGGGGTAACACCTAAAGCCTCAGTTGAAGTGAAAAGGCTATAAACCTTAGGGTCGCTCATCGAAACCTTTGTGACAGGAATTCCCGAATATTCCTCTAAATACTTATATGTCGTAGGTATTACGTGACCGAGCTCGTCAAGCTTTAAGATTGTATCGTGAATAGAATGGAAATCGAAGTGTGTGGTTACAACATCTGAATTGACATCATCTGCAGGGTGCTGAACAGGACAGAAATCATAAATTGTCTTATCCCTCGGTACTACAATCATACCCGCAGGGTGCTGACCTGTGGTTTGTTTAATCTGAGCGTTTTCCACAAGCTTTGCCAAACGATTAAGCTCGGCATTGCTTAAGGTTACACCCTTTTTCTCAGCATAAGCCTTGGCAAAACCGAAGGCGGTCTTTTCTGCCACAGTAGAAATTGTACCCGCCTTGAACACGTTTTCACTGCCGAAAAGGGTTTCGGTATACTTCTGCACCTGAGTCTGAAACTCATTCGAGAAATTAAGGTCGATATCAGGCACCTTGTCACCCTTAAAGCCTAAAAATGTTTCAAAGGGGATATCGTGACCGTCGCGGTCAAGGGGTGTATTACAGTGCGGACAGTTTTTCTCGGGCAAATCGAAGCCCGAGCCAACGCTACCGTCATTAAAAAATTCACTGTAGCAGCAGTTAGGGCATACATAGTGCGGCGCTAAGGGATTAACCTCAGAAATACCCGCCATTGTAGCAACAAAGGAAGAGCCAACCGAGCCACGTGAGCCTACAAGATAGCCGTTTTTTTCGCTGTACGCCACTAGCTTTTGCGCCGAAATATACATTATCGAGAAACCGTTATTGATAATTGAATTAAGCTCCTTTTCGAGCCTTTTTTCAACTATTTCGGGTACTTTTTCACCGTATTTCTTATGCGCATTTTCCCAACATATATTCCTGAGTAAGTCATCAGAGCCCTCAATCACAGGGGGATAGTTGCCCTCAGGAACGGGGACTACATCACCGTCAATCATTTCGGCTATTTTATTTGGGTTATCAATAACAAATTCCTTTGCTCTATCCCCAAAATAACTGAAATCATCGAGCATTTCGGCGGTAGTTTTAAGGTAAAGCGGAGCCTGATTGTCGAAATCTGTAAAGCCTTGCCCCGCCATTAAGATTTTACGGATAATTACATCATCTTTCTTGAGGAAATGCACGTCGCCCGTAGCCACTACAGGCTTACCTAAAATATCCGCAATTTCTACAACCTTGCGGTTAAAGTCCTTCAATACCTCTGCCGATGTAACCTGCCTGAAGCGATTAGGTGTAACAACACCTGTTTTTTCGTTTTTCTTATCCGGCAGTGAGGATTCTCTCACCATAAATTCGTTATTGCCGAGCGGCTGAATTTCAAGATAATCGTAAAACTTTGCAATTTCGAGCAGTTCTTCCTGAGGTTTGCCGTCTATTATAGCCGAGAAAAGCTCGCCCTGCTCACATGCAGAGCCTACTATAAGTCCCTCACGAAGTTCTGTAAGCTTACTGCGAAGCGTGAGCGGTCTACCCTTAAAGTCTTTAAGGTGGGCTTCAGATATAAGCTTATAAAGGTTTTTAAGGCCAACAAGATTTTTAACCAAGATAATCTGATGATAACGCTTAATCTGCTTGGCGTTTAGCTTGGTTATATCCTCTTTAATATCGTCAACAAAATATGCCTCGACACCGTAAATAACCTTGAAATCGCCGCCACCTTTACGTATTTTCTTAACTGCACTCGCCGCCGCAGGATAGGCTTGTACAACACCGTGGTCGGTAATAGCTATCGCCTTGTGTCCCCACTTGAATGCCTGATTTATTATATCACCCGCGCCAGACACCGCATCCTTTGCTGACATATTGGTGTGACAGTGCAGCTCAACGCGCTTATCACCCTCGTAATCGTCGGTTTCGGTGTATTTCTGCAAAAGCGCAATGGCGCGCGGCTTCACGATAAACTCTTTTTTATAGTTATCGAACTCATAGCCGCCGTTAACTAAAATAAATTCACCCTTTTTAACAGGTGCTAGCTCGCCCATTCTTTTGGGATCCATAAACATCGAGGCGGTAAGCGAATTCGTGTGGTCGCTGAAAGAAAAAGTAAAAATATTTGCCTCGCCGCGTTTTGTGTTTATCTTGCGGACCTCGGTTTCAAAAACCTCACCCCAACAGCAAATTTCCATATCGTCGCCTGTGACCTCAATCATAGGCTTGGTATTGGTATCAATTTTTCTACCGTAAAACAGCTTGGGATTATCAAGATAAACCATACTGTTTTTTGGCTTTTCTTGGCGCTTTTCAAATGTTATTTCGGTTTTATGTTCTTTCGGCTTGTTTGCCTTTGGTTGTGGCTTTTGGGCAGGTGCCTCGATCGGCGGCAGCTCTATTATATCCTCTAGCTGACCGTCAAAGCCTACTGCTACTTCCATACCGAAACGGTCATAAACCGCTTTTATAAACTGCTTTTCAACACCCAATTCGCAAAGTGTGTTATATCCGCCGTGCTTAAGCGTGATTTTAACATTATTGCCGTTGATTTCATACTCTGCCTCGGCAAAATAGCCGTTGATTGCTGCACCCAGAAGCCGCAAGTCCATAACGATATCAGCACAGGCTTCAGAGCAAAATTCACACTCAGGAAACTTATATGTAACATTGCAGTATACAAGCATAAGATTATTTTTAAGGCAATTAACAATGTTAAGCTGTGTTTCTCTGTTTATATATCGGGCGGAATTTACGGTTACAGAAAGCCCTCTTTCCTCCATACCCAGTTTCCATTCTTCAATTATGCAGTTTTCAAGAGAGCTTTTTAATTCCTGTGTAAAGCATTCACTGAAAATTTCCGTAAAGAGCGGCTTGCTCATTTTTTTACAACTCCGTTTACATTTTTTCTATTTCACTAAGAAGTGCTCCGAGTAATTCGTTCTCGGGCAATTTTTTTATAATTTCACCTTTTTTAAATAACACACCGCAATTTTTGCCGCCCGCAATGCCTATATCTGCGGCAACAGCTTCCCCGGGACCGTTTACAACGCACCCCATAATTGCAACTGTTATATCCTTGTTCACATTTTTAAGTCTTTCCTCAGCCTCTTTAGCAATGCCTATAAGGTCAATCTCTGTTCTGCCGCAGGTAGGGCAAGAAACAAATTTTATCCCGCCGTTTCTAAGGTTAATAGCTTTTAACAGCTTAATACCTGACTCAACCTCTTTTACAGGGTCATCGGTAAGCGAGATACGGATAGTGCCGCCTATTCCTCTGAGCAGCAGTCCGCCAATACCCGCTGCCGACTTTATAACACCCATACTTTCAGTTCCCGCCTCGGTAACACCTAAATGAAGGGGATAACGGCACTTTTGGGCCGCCAATTCATAAGCCTTATACATAGTGTGGGTGTTTGAGGATTTAAGCGACAGCACAATATCTGTGAAATCAAACTTTTCAAGAAGTGAAATGTGATAAAGTCCGCTTTCTACCATCGCTTCAGGTGTAGCAGAGCCGTATTTCGCGAGTATATTTTTTTCGAGTGAGCCCGAGTTTACCCCTATTCTTATCGGCACACCCATTTTTCTGCAGGTATCGGCAACCAATTTCACCTTATCGTCAGAGCCTATATTGCCTGGGTTTATTCTAACCTTGTCAACCCCTGCATAAACACTGTCAATAGCAAGCCGATAATCAAAATGTATATCCGCAACAAGCGGAATACTAATGCTTTTCTTTAAAGCCTCAACCGTTTTTAAGGCTTGCTTTTCTGGAACAGTTACACGCACAATATCACAGCCTGCCGCCTCTAAGCGCTTGGCTTGCAACACATTATTTTCAATATCGTGAGCAGGAATACTGAGCATTGACTGTACACTCACAGGTGCGCCGCCGCCAATATAAAGATTTCCCGCTTTAACCCTTACGGTTTTATCGTTAGTGAACATTTTGCCCGTCTTCCTTTCTGCATTAAAAAATAAGTGTCCAAATATCCTTTGCCGCTATAAGAAGCATAAGACCTATTAAAATTACAAATCCCACTGCGTGAACAATAGACTCCCATTTTTGCGGAACAGGCTTTCTTGTTATCATTTCAATTAAAATAAACAACAGTCTGCCGCCGTCTAAGGCAGGGATAGGCAAAAGATTGAAAATTCCTAAATTTATGGTTATAAGCGCCATTAACGGCAGTAAATTTCTGAGATTCTGTTTTGCTGCATCGGCAATAGCAACCGTCACTCCGACAGGGCCTGAAACTGCGCTCAGACCATACTTGCCGCTTAGCATATCTATAAGGCTTCGCCAGATAACCGCGCAATATGACACTGCGGTTTTAACCGTCTGTTCTATATAAGAGCCAACCGTTTTCTTAATTCCGTATACCTTAAAATCAAGGGTTAAATAACTAATCCCGTTTTCCTCTTCGGTTTTAAAGGTAACGTCACGAAGCTCTTTTTCTTTTCCGTCTCGCAAAACTGTCATATCAATTTTACCGTCGGGAATATTGGTAAAAGCGTAGCTTAAATCGTAAAAGGTGTGAATTTTTCTGCCGTCAACCCTTAAAATTTTATCGTCAACCTCAAGCCCTGTGCTTTGACTCATAGCATTTTCATTAAATTCAGCGACAGTGGTAGAGGTGAACACCTTACTTGGCGCTAAAATAATCGCTACAATAATAAGTCCTAAAAGCAGATTAAACAAAGCTCCCATAATAACAATAACAAAACGCCGCCACGCCTTTTTGTTGCAGAACGCTCTTTCGTCTGTGCTGGTTTCGTCCTCACCTTCCATAGCACAATAACCGCCGAAGGGTATTAAATTAAAAGCATATTTTGTTTCTTTTCCCTTTATGGAAAACAGTTTAGGTCCAAAACCTACTGCAAATTCATTAACTCTAACGCCCATAAGCTTTGCAGCAATAAAATGGCCGAATTCGTGAATGATTATCAGTACCAAAAACAGCAGGATTGCCACTAAATAGGGCCATACATTATTCCAAATATTTAAAATTGCAACCACTTCCAAATTTAAGAATTTATAATTACACATTCGCGTGCTGATTTATCGGCTTCGAGTATATCTTCTAAAGTAAATTCTTTTTTATTATTTACAGAAAGGAATGCTTTTTCCACCAAATCGGCTATTTGCAAAAATTTAATTTTGCCCTCTAAAAACAGTCTTACTGCCTCTTCATTAGCGCCGTTAACCGCGCAAGGCGCAAGCCCGCCTTTGTTTATAGCTTCAATACATAAAGGTAAACATCTGAATGTATCAGTGTCGGGCTTTTCAAAGGTTAAACTGCCCACCTTAAATAAATCAAGGTGCTCAAAAGCGTAGTTACTTCTCTCAGGATAGGTAAGCGCATACTGAATAGGAAGTCGCATATCAGGGGTACCGAGCTGTGCTATAACTGCACCGTCCGAAAGTTCAATTCCTGAATGGACAATACTCTGTCTATGAACCAAAACCTCAATCTTGGAAGCCGGAAGTCCGAATAAGTGCACCGCTTCTATTACCTCAAGCCCTTTGTTCATAAGTGTTGCCGAGTCGATAGTAATTTTAGCGCCCATTGACCAGTTAGGGTGTTTAAGTGCATCCCTTACCGTTACATTTTCGAGTTCTTTTCGTGTTTTACTGTAAAACGGTCCACCTGAGGCTGTAAGCAAAATTTTTCGAAGTGAGCCCTCAGGTGCGCCTTGAAGCGACTGAAAAATCGCAGAATGCTCACTGTCAACAGGCAGAATTTTAACACCTCTTTCACGCGCGGCTTTAATTACTATTTCACCGCCCGTAACCAAGGTTTCCTTATTTGCAAGCGCTATATTTTTTCCTGCCTCAATCGCCTTTAGCGTCGGTCTTAATCCTGCAATTCCCACAATCGAATTAAGAACTATATCGCCCTTGCCCTGAGCTATTTCACAGACGCCCTCTACACCCGATAAAACCTTGATATCAGTATCCGATAACTTGATTTTTAATTCCTTTGCCTTAGCAGTATCAAAAACCGCAACGGCTAGGGGCTTAAATTCTCTTGCCTGTTTTTCGAGCAGCTCTATGTTACTGCCTGCCGCCAAGGCTGTGACAGTATAACCGTCTCGGCGGCACACTTCAAGCGCCTGTGTACCGATAGAGCCTGTCGAGCCTAAAATAATTAAACTTTTCATCATATTAAATTAAGTTCTATACTTATAAACATTAACGGCGCTATCATTATTATACTGTCCATACGGTCTAAAATACCGCCGTGGCCTGGAATTAGATTGCCATAGTCCTTAAGTCCTACACTTCTTTTAATAGCCGAGGCGAAAAGGTCGCCCAGCATTCCAAAAATACAGAAAGGAACGGTCATTATAAGCAAGCTTACCGAAAATTTTCCAAAGCAAAGCGAAAGGATAATTGAAAAAACAAAGCTTGAAGCGATGCCACCTATAGCGCCCTCAACAGTTTTCTTGGGGCTGATTTCGGGACACAGCTTATGCTTTCCGTATTTGACACCAACAAAGTAGGCGCCCATATCACAGACAGAAGAAAAATTAAGCAGCAGTAGTAAATAATATATTCCTTTTCCGCTGATTATTACTCCGTTGAGGCAGAAAAATGCAACAGAAAACACCACTGTCAATCCGTAAACCACAGAAATCTTTGCCAAATCAAACTCCTTGTGGTTTTTTAAAATCATAATTACAGCAAATAAACAGTAAAGGGTGCCAATGGTGAAAAGTCCCTCAATCCAACGCACTCCCAACTGTCCCGATAATACGCAAAGTACAGAAAATATGCAAGCACCGATAATGGTTGCTTTATCGTTAATACCTGCCGCATTATGAACAAGCTCATAAATCGCAATAGCTGCTAAAAGACCAATTGCAACTGTTATTATAACATCGGTTAATAAAAAACCTATTGTTAGTACAGCTGCCACTATTCCGCCCATTATTATTCCTGAAATAATACGAGTCCTCATTATTAAATTCCTCCAAATCTTCTGTTTCGGTGGTTAAAATCGTCGATAGCCTTTTCCAAATGCCGTGGTTTAAAATCGGGCCACAAAACATCTGAAAACCAATACTCAGCATAAGCCGACTGCCAGATAAGGTAATTTGACAGCCTGTATTCACCGCTCGGTCTTATAATAAAATCGGGGTCAGGCATACCTGCGGTATAAAGATTATCCGAAACAGTCTGCTCTGTAATATCCTTAGCGGCAACTGAGCTCTCAACTATTTTTCTAACAGCATTTGTTATTTCATCTCTGCCGCCATAGTTAATAGCGATATTAAGTTTAAGCCCTGTAGCATCCTTAGAGCCTTTCTCGTCTTTCCTTATAAGCTCCTTAATATCATCTGCTAAGGGCTCTAAATTACCGATAAATTTAACCTTAATATTATCGCTTTTGAAGTTTTCAGCATCCTTTAAATAATCTCTTAAAAGATTCATAATGCTGTCCACCTCGTCCTGAGGACGTTTCCAATTTTCAGTTGAAAACGCATAAACGGTTAAATATTCAAGACCTATTTTATTGCAATAGCGCGCAATTTCCTTAAAGGTTTTAGCGCCTGCAACGTGACCTGCACTTCGCGGCATAGAGCGCTTTTTGGCCCATCTGCCGTTACCGTCCATAATAATAGCTATGTGCCTTGGTAGCTTTCGCTCGGTTTTTTTCTTTTTAGAAAACATTTTTCCACCGTCCAAGATTAATAAAGAGGCTGTCTCACTAAGGTTAAAATGAACAGAGCAACGAAATCGATAGCACCATCGGCTCCCTCTGACGAGGGAGCTGTCGAGTGTAAACGAGACTGAGGGAG
>CAYQFD010000010.1:0-14519 GCA_964416795.1 uncultured Ruminococcus sp.
ATTGTATGTGTTTCCACATACTGAAACACCTTGTGTTTCACCAACCATTAATATAATATTAGAAAACATATTAAGAGGTAATATTTATGAAATATTTAGTTTTGCTGTGCGACGGTATGGCGGATAAGAAAAACCCTCAGATATTAGGCGGTAAAACACCTATGGAAATGGCACACAAGCCTTACATAGACTCACTTGCCAGATATGCCGAGGTTGGAATGTGCAAAACTGTGGCAGATGGACTTAAACCCGGCAGCGATGTTGCAAATCTTTCGGTTATGGGGTACGACCCTTATGTTTGCTACACAGGCCGCTCTCCTTTAGAGGCGGCATCTATCGGCGTTGACCTTAAAGACACAGATGTAGCCCTTAGATGTAATATTGTAACATTGTCGGATGAAGAAAATTATTCTGATAAAACAATGGTTGACTACTGCGCAGGTGATATTTCTACCGCAGAAGCGCACGAAATCATAAAAACTGTGGAAGAAAAATTGGGAAACGATATTTATAAATTCTACGGCGGTGTAAGCTACAGACACTGTCTTGTAGTGAATAACGGAACAACCGATTTGGGCGAAATGACTCCGCCTCACGATATAAGCGGTAAGGTAATAGGCAAATATTTAAGCAACAATAAAAATGCAAAGCCCTTAATCGAGCTTATGATTAAAAGCTATGATATTTTAAAAGACCATCCCGTAAACCTTAAAAGGCGTAAAGAGGGTAAAAACGAAGCCAATTCAATCTGGCTTTGGGGCGAGGGCAGAAAACCCGCTTTACAGAATTTCAAAGAAAAAAACGGTGTGAGCGCGGCTATTGTAAGTGCGGTTGACCTTCTTAAAGGCATCGGCATTTGTGCAGGCGCCGAAACACCCGAAGTAACAGGTGCCACAGGCTATCTTGACACTGATTTTGAGGGCAAAACCAATGCGGGTATCGAGAGCTTCAAAAAGGGTACAGATTTAGTTTATCTTCACTTTGAAGCTCCCGACGAATGCGGCCATAGAGGTGAATGTGAAAATAAAATAAAGGCAATCGAAGAAATTGATCGCCGTTCACTTAAAATTATGCTCCATTATCTCGAAAATTGCGGTGAGGATTACCGTATACTTATTATGCCCGACCATCCGACTCCGCTTGAAACCAAGACTCATTCAAGCGCGCCTGTGCCGTATCTTATATATGACAGTGCAGACAAAAAACAGGGTGTAGAAAGCTTTACCGAAGCGGCAGCCGAAAGCACAGGCAATTTTGTTGCTCACGGTCCTGACATAATGGAAAAATTACTCAAAAAAATGTAGTTATGTAAACCCAGTCAACCTTAAAAGTTTTCCACTTTATCCACAAAGTTATCCACCGTTTTGGAGGGTTGTCCTCATAATTTCGGTCTTTTTTAAGGATTTTTCGGTGGATAACCCCGTTGATAAGTTGAATAATTCACCTGCTATAAGCTTTAACATAAAATTTTTATGTAAATTATTTCGACTATTTTCGACCTGAATTTTTTTGTTAAATGTGGCTAAAATTTCACAAAATTTTTCTTTAAATTATACTTGACGTGAGGTAAAAATGAAACGAACAAAATTAATAGACCGCAGACTGCCCGACTACACACGCGGCGAAGAAATTTTTAATATGGTCTCCCACATTGTTGGCGGCGGTTTAGGTGTTATAATCTGCGCGCTTTGTATAATCAAAGCTTTCCTTAATCACGATGCTTACCAAATAGTAGGCTCCTTTATTTACGGTTTTTCAATGGTTATTCTTTACACCGTTTCAAGTGTATATCACGGGCTTAAATCCGAAATGGCAAAGAAGGTTATGCAGATTATAGACCATTGCTCTGTCTTTATCTTAATTTCAGGAACATATACCCCCATAGCGCTCACTTCGCTCAGAGAGCACAGTGTTGCTTTAGGCTGGGTTGTGTTCGGTGTGGTATGGGCAGTTTCGGCTTTGGGAATAACCCTTAACGCTATCGACCTTAAAAAATATAATATCTTTTCGATTATTTGTTATCTGGCTCAGGGCTGGTGTATAATCCTTACAGGAAAAACAGCCATAGAAGCCATTGGTGTAAACGGCTTTCTATGGCTGCTTGCAGGCGGAATTTCATATACCGTAGGCGCTGTTCTTTACGGAATAGCGGGTAAAAAAACCGTACGCTATATGCATTCTGTTTTCCACATATTTGTGGTTATCGGCTCATTTTTGCAGTTTATCGCTATTATTCTTTATGTTCTGATATAATCTTTTTCACCTGCGGCAGATTGAAAATAATTGCCGCGCCGATAACGGTCATTACAAGCTCAGGCAACATAAATGAACCGTTATAGCAAAGTGAATAGAACCAGACATTTTCCCATTCACACCAGATATCAAAAATAATTACACCTGACAAAAGGTGGCATAAAAATCTGATAACTAATACAAGCGCCGTACCTATCACAATTTGTACGGTGTTTTTCTTTCCCGTAACAGTCGCCAGACCTAAAGCGGTAAAAGGCACGATATAATCAAGCAGAATTGTGCCTATAAGAGCCATAGGTGTAAGCCCCCAACCAAGCACACCGTCAAGCGTAATACCGAACCCTAACTGAACAAGACTGTAGCAAAAAGCAGCGCCAATTCCCCATTTGAGTCCTAACATTACTGATAACATTACTATAGGCAACATTGAAAACAGTGTAACACTGCCGCCTAAAGGCAATTCGTAAATCTTTATCAAGCTAAGTACAGATGCCAGCGCAATAAATATTGCACTTAATACTAAATTGTAAATTCTTTTTTTGTTTGTCATGGTTTTTTCTCCTTCAACTTTAATTTTGCAATTCCTGCAAGGGCTTCTGTCTCCGGATAACAGAAAAGCCGCAGGCAATTTCACCTGCGGCAATACTTGAAACGTATTTCCCTACGGCGGCATTATCCGCATCAGGTTTAAAGGTCGAAGTCATAGCAAAAAGCGGACTTCCTCTCAGCCTGAGTTTCATCAAGCTCCCTATTGCAAGCAAATTATAGCACCCAAGTAAACAGTTGTCAAGAAAGAATTTTTGTGTTTTTATTGAAAAGAACGGGCTAAAGCCGTATAATATATAAGAAATTTGTTTTGGAGAATATATATGAACATAGTATTTTACACCCTTGGCTGCAAGGTTAACCAATATGAAACACAGTGTATGCGCGAGGCTTTCAGTAAAAGAGGCTTTACGGTTGTGGGCGAAGGCTCGCATTTTGATGTTGCAGTGCTTAATTCCTGCACAGTCACCGCCGAGAGCGACCGCAAAACAAGACAGCTTTTAAACAGAATAAGAAGACAAAGTGAAAATGCTGTAATTGTGCTTACAGGCTGTATGGCGCAAACCTTTTCGGGCGATAAAGCACAGATAGAAAATGCCGATATTGTGGTTGGAAATACGGATGTCGGCAAAATTGCCGAGCTTGTAGAAAGCTTTTTAGAAAACAAAAATAAAATTTTTGAAGTAACCCCCCACGAAAGATATGAATGCTTTAATACCCCTGCAATTTCGGATTTTGCCGAGAGAACAAGGGCGTATATGAAAATTGAAGACGGGTGTGACAGGTATTGCAGTTACTGTATTATCCCTTACGCCCGCGGTTTTGTCCGCTCAAAGCCTCTTAACGAGATAAAGCAAGAGGCAGAAATTTTAGCGAAAAATGGCTTTTGTGAAATCGTACTTGTTGGAATTAACCTTTCTGCTTACGGCAAGGGCGAAGATATGAACCTATGTGACGCAGTTGATGCTGTAGCACAGGTAAACGGTATTAAAAGAGTGCGCTTAGGCTCGCTTGAGCCCGACCATATAAGCGACAGTATGCTTGAAAGATTTAAAACAGAGGAAAAATTTTGCCCGCAGTTTCATTTGTCCTTGCAATCGGGCTGTGACGAAACACTCAAAAGAATGAACCGCCATTATGATACTGCATTTTATGCTGATTTAGTGGCAAGAATCCGCAAAATATTCCCCGATTCCTCTATCACAACCGACATTATGGTGGGCTTTGCGGGCGAAACCGAAGAAGAATTTAATAAGAGTGTCGCTTTCTTAAAGGAAATCGGCTTTGCAAAAGCGCACGTTTTCGCTTTCTCAAGGCGCAAGGGCACAGTTGCGGACAGACTGCCTAATCAGATAACGAAAACAGAAAAATCACGCAGAAGCCGTATTATGCTTAATGCCGCAAATGAATGTGAGCAAAGGATTTTAAAATCACAAATCGGAAAAACGGTTGAGGTTTTATTTGAAACCAACGAGAACGGAATATATTTCGGATACACCAAAAATTATTTGCGGGTAGGGGTTGAAACCGACCTTTCTCTTGAAGGTAAAACCGCAAATGTAAGCATAATTTCAGTTACAGAGGATTACTGTGTGGGAGAGCTTTGCTTATGAACGGTATTGCAAAGGGTGAAATATTAGCGCCTGTAGGAAACCGCGAAATGCTAATCGCCGCAATTAGAAGCGGTGCAGATGCAGTTTATCTCGGCGCCAAGGATTTTTCGGCACGCAGAAATGCAGAAAATTTTACCTTAGAAGAACTTAAAGGCGCTATAGAATATTGCCACATAAGAGGGGTTAGGGTTTACCTCACACTTAATATTCTTATTAAGGACAGCGAAATGGAGCTTGCCTTTGATTTAGCCAAAAATTCTTATAATATGGGAATTGACGGTATTATAATTGAAGACTTAGGGCTAGCTCGGATATTGCACGAAAAAATCCCCGATTTAAAGCTTCACGCATCCACCCAAATGTCAGTGCATTCACCGTCTGCCTTGCCGATTCTAAAAAAACTCGGTTTCACACAGGTGGTACTTGGCAGAGAAATGGCAAAGACGGATATAAAACAATTCTGCCAAAGGGCAAATGCGCTTGGAATTACAGTCGAAGCCTTTGTGCACGGCGCACTTTGTATGTCTGTTTCAGGCCAGTGCCTGTTATCCGCCTTTTTAGGCTCGCGAAGCGGAAATAGGGGGCTTTGTGCAGGACCTTGCAGACTGCCCTTTAAGGCGCAAAACGGCACAGGCTATGATTTAAGCCTTAAAGACCTTTCCTTGTTCGATTATATAAAAGAGCTTAACTCTTTGGGGGTTGGCTCCTTTAAAATTGAGGGCAGAATGAAGCGTCCCGAATATGTTGCCGCCGCAACCTTTGCCTGCCGACAGGCGCTAGACACGGGAACGGTTGATGCTTCTCTTGCCGAAACTCTTAAAAATGTATTTTCGCGCCAAGGCTTTACCGACGGGTATTACACAAACAGACTCGGTATCAATATGTTCGGCACAAGAACGAAAGAGGATGTTGTTTCCGCAAATACCGCGTTCCCCGTTTTGCACGAAATCTACCGCAATGAAAGACAGGCTGTAAATGTAAGCATTAAGGCAAAAATCAAAGAAAACGAGCCTATAAGCCTTACTCTTTCGGATGGTGAAAATGAGGTAACCGCTACCGGAAGTATTCCTCAAAAATCCCAAAATAAACCGCTCGATGCCAATGACGCGCTTAAAAGCCTTTCAAAATTTGGCGGCACACCGTATACCGATATAGGCGGTGGGATTAATATTGACGACGGTCTTTTTGTGCCAAAGGGCGAGCTTAACAGTCTTAGAAGAAAAGCGGTAGAGTTGTTAGACAAAGCACGTGCCGAAATTAAAAATAAACCTACAGAAGCTTGCTATTTTACACCCGAAAAGGCACAAAAAACCGACAAAACACCCAAAATTTTCGCCCGCTTTGAAAATGCAGAGCAGATACCCGAAAATTTAAACGGGATAGATGCTGTAATCTTCCCCTTAGAGCAAAATCCTGAGGCTTTAACGCTTGCAAATACAGAGCTTATAGTTGATATCCCGCGCGGAATAACCAGCGAAAGTTTAATAGAAAAACGGCTCCGTCTTTTCAAGGAAAAAGGCTTTAAAACCGCGCTTTGCGGCAATCTTGCGGCGGTGGAAATCGCACAAAAAAATGGCTTTGAGGTTTTAGGGGATACGGGTCTTAACATTTCAAACAGCGAAAGCCTTAAAACCGCTCAAATGCTTGGAATTAATCGCGCCTTAATATCTGCCGAAGCGCCTTTAAGCGATATTTTAAGTCTTAATTCAGGTCCCCAAAAGGGCATTGTGGCATATGGTAATATTCCGCTTATGCTATTTAAAAACTGCCCCTTAAAAAACGGAATTTCTTGCCAAAAATGCGATAAAAACGGTGTTCTTACCGACCGAATGGGTATTAAATTTCCTGTTCGTTGCAGACTCGGTTACAGTGAGCTTTTAAACAGTGTGCCTATCTATCTTGCAGACCGCAAAAATGAACTTGCAGGACTTGATTTTATAGTCCTTTATTTCACAAAAGAAGAAAAATCCGAAACGCAAAAAATTATTTCTGCTTATAAAAACGGTGAAAGCAGTAATATACCTCATACAAGAGGACTTTATTACCGAGGAACAATATAATTAAGTGCAAAATGCATAATGCAAAATGCAAAATTATTCAAGCACCCGACAAACAAAAAATTTGTTGGGTGTTTGTTTTAAATGGATGAAAAATATTTGTTATTTAATTATTAATTTTTTTTAAAAAACTAATGACATATAATAATAAATATGTTATACTATTATGGAATATATGATAAACGGAGGAGAAGCGTTTGAAACTGCTTGCTATTGACGGAAACAGTATAATAAACCGTGCGTTTTACGGCATAAAGCTGCTGACCACAAAGGACGGTCAGTATACAAACGCGGTTTACGGTTTTATCAATATTTTAAATAAGCTTATTGATATGGAAAAGCCTGACGGTGTAGCAATAGCCTTTGACCTTAAAGCTCCTACCTTCAGGCATAAGAAATATGCAGAATATAAAGCAGGCAGAAAGGGTATGCCAGACGAGCTTCGCAGTCAGATGCCGATTATGAAGGAGTGGCTTACCCTTGCGGGATATTCCTGTATCGAGTGCGAGGGCTTTGAGGCTGACGATATTTTAGGCACGTTGGCTTACGCCTGTGAGCAGGACGAAAACGAATGTGTTATATCCACAGGCGACCGCGACTCGCTTCAACTGATTTCGGACGAAACACGCGTACTTCTTGCCGCAACAAGAATGGGACAGACCGAGGTTATTAATTACACCAAAGAGGCGCTTTTCGAAAAATATGGGCTTACTCCCCCTGAAATGATAGAGCTTAAAAGTCTTATGGGGGATTCCTCTGATAATATACCCGGCGTTGCAGGCGTAGGCGAGAAAACCGCAACCGACCTTATCACAAAATATCACAGCATTGATTATATTTACGAGAATCTTGATTCGCTTGAAATTCGGGATTCTGTCCGCAAAAAGCTTGAAGCAGGCAGGGAAAGTGCATATTTAAGCCGTGAGCTTGGCACTATTTGTAAAACCGCACCCATAAACTGTGACATTGAAGCTTACAGGATAAAGCCTGCAAACAAATCAGAGCTTGCGCGCCTTATGACAAGACTTGAATTTTTTAAGCTGATGCAGAAAATGGGAATCGAGCCTCAAAACACACAAATGGCGCTTGATTTTGACACTCGGGCAGAAAAATATACGCAAGTATCTTCACTTCCCGATAGCATAGACGAGGTCACCGTTTTTTGCGAGGATGAGGCTTGTGCAGTTGTTTTCGGCAACAGCGTTTTAAAGGTGAGTGCCGGGCTTCTCGAAGAAATTTACAAAAACGAGAGCATAAAAAAACGCGTTTATGACTATAAAAACCTCTATAAAGCACAAAAAGACATTAAAAATGTGACCTTTGATGCAATGCTTGCGGGGTATATCTGCAATCCGTCCTCTTCATACGAGGTATCCCGCCTTATCGCCGAATACGGCGTTGTACCCGAAAATGATTTTAGTGACGAATTTCTTAAAAATGCGGTCGGCTTCAAAACCGCTTGCGATAATCTTTATAAAGAGCTTGAAAAAACTAATCAGTTAAGGCTGTTTAACGAAATCGAGCTTCCCTTAGCCCGTGTTTTAGGCGATATGGAGCTTGGAGGCTTTTTGGTTGATAAAGACGGACTAAAACAGATGTCCGAAGAATTGGGAGAGAGAATAGAAGACCTAGAGCAGAAAATTTACAGTCTTACAGGCTATGAATTTAATCTTAATTCTCCAAAGCAGTTAGGGGTTGCTCTCTTTGAAAAATTAGGACTTCCCGCTAAGAAGAAAACCAAAAGCGGTTACAGTACCAATGCCGAGGTTCTGGAGGAGCTTCGCGACAAGCACCCTGCTGTAGAATATCTTTTAGAATACAGACAGCTTACAAAGCTTAAATCCACCTATGCTGACGGGCTTAGCGCCTGCATAGCAGAGGACGGCAGAATTCACACCACCTTTAACCAAACCGAAGCCAGAACAGGCAGAATAAGTTCACTCGAGCCCAATCTTCAAAATATACCTGTTAGAACTAACGAGGGCAAACGTCTTCGCGAATTCTTTGTGGCAGAAAAGGGCAAGGTGCTTTGCGATGCCGACTATTCGCAGATTGAATTGCGCGTTCTTGCAAGCATTGCAAAAGACGAAAATATGATAAATGCCTTTAAAAGCGGTACAGATATTCACACCGCCACCGCTTCTCAGGTATTCTCAATGCCTATTGACCTTGTAACCCCTGTTATGCGAAGCCGTGCCAAAGCCGTTAATTTTGGAATAGTTTACGGTATCGGCGCATTTTCCCTTGCGAAAGACATTGGGGTTACCAGAGCCGAGGCTGACAGTTATATAAAGAACTATCTTGCATCCTATCCAAAGGTTGCCGAATATATGGAAAGCACCATTAATAATGCCAAGCTTGACGGTTTCGTTACAACCTATTTCGGCAGAAGAAGATATCTGCCCGAGCTTAATAATTCCAACGGAATGCTACGCGCTTTCGGTGAAAGGGTGGCAAGGAATGCGCCCATTCAGGGCACTGCCGCCGATATTATTAAGCTTGCGATGATTAAGGTTTACGAAAGACTAAAAGCCGAATTCCCAACGGCAAAGCTCATATTACAGGTGCACGACGAGCTTATAGTTGAGTGTGACGAAAAGGACGCCAAAAAAGTATGCGCGCTTTTATCGGAAGAAATGCAAAACGCGGTAAATCTTGAGGTTACACTCACAGCAGATGCCGCATCAGGCAAAACTTGGTTAGAGGCTAAAGGATAATGAATATACTTTTTGTTTGTACGGGAAACACCTGCCGAAGCCCTATGGCTGAGGGGTATTTAAAATCCCTTAAATTAGAAAATGTAACGGTTAAAAGTAAAGGGCTTTCTGCAAACGGGGAAAGTGTGAGTGAAAATTCCGTTCTTGCTATGAAAGAAATCGGGATTGATATAGGCGGACAAGTTTCTGAACAGTTAGACCTTTATGACACCGCTTGGGCGGATAAAATAATTTGTATGAGCGAATCGCATAAAACCGTTTTATGCCTTTATGCCGACGCAAAAAAAGTATCTGTTTTAGGCGACGGCGTCCCCGACCCGTTCGGTCAGGAGCTTGCCGCTTATAAAAAATGCCGAGAGTATATAACAAACGCTATCGACAGCTTGGTAAGTCAGGACTTTTTCAGCGAAATGCAGGTTACCGCTATAGAGCGTGAGCATATAACCGCCATTGCAGAGCTTGAAAAAATCTGTTTTTCTCAGCCCTGGAGCATTGACGCCTTGCTTGATGCTTACAAAAACGGCACAAAATTCTTCGTTTGCACCAAAAGCAAAAAGGTTCTCGGCTACATCGGTATCAGCTGTATTTTAGACGAGGGCTATATAACAAACATCGCAGTTTTCCCCGAGCACCGCAAAAAAGGCGTGGGCACAGCCCTTTTAAACCGCGTCTTTGCGCTTGCACGTGATATGGATTTATCATTCGTTTCACTTGAGGTTAGGGAGTCTAACACTGTCGCTATAGCCCTTTATGAGAAATTGGGCTTTAAAACCGAGGGTAAGCGAAAGAATTTTTACGACAACCCGAAAGAACATGCAGATATTATGACAAAAAGGTTCGAAAATATATGAAAATATTAGCAATAGAATCCTCTTGTGACGAAACCTCGGTTGCAGTGGTTGAGGAAAGAGAGGTTCTTTCAAATATAGTTGCAACCCAAATTGCAGAGCATAAGATTTACGGGGGAGTTGTCCCCGAAATTGCGTCCCGCCGTCACACTGAAGCCGTAAGTGCGGTTTGTGACGAGGCTTTAGAGGTTGCGGGCATCACCTATAATGATATTGACGCTATAGCCGTAACCTTTGCACCTGGACTTATCGGTGCATTACTTGTGGGGGTTAATTTTGCCAAAGGCTTAGCGCTGTCTTTAGGTGTTCCGCTTATCCCCGTTCACCATTTGCGCAGTCACATTGCGGCAAACTACATCGCGCACAAAAATTTAGAGCCGCCCTTTCTCTGTCTTTTGGTTTCGGGCGGAAACACCGTTATCGCAGAGGTTACAGATTATACAACCTTTAAAATTTTAGGCGGCACAAAGGATGATGCCGCAGGCGAATGCTTCGATAAAACAGCGCGCTGTATGGGACTTTCTTACCCAGGCGGTGTAACACTCGATAAAATCGCCACTAAATCTAATTTTAACAAATACCCCTTGCCTTATCCAAAATCAAACGGTGAATATGATTTCAGCTTTTCAGGGCTTAAAACCGCGGTAATTAATACTATTCACAACTCAAATCAGAAGGGTATAGAGATTGATGTGCCTGTTTTAGCGGCTACAGTCAGAGAGCGGGTTTGCGATATGTTGATTGATAACACCATTAAGGCGGCAGAAAATTTAGGGTATAAAAAAATCGCCGTTGCGGGCGGTGTTTCTGCCAACAGTGAGCTGCGCCGCCGTTTAGACGGGGAATGCAAAAAAAGAGGCTTTTCTCTTTATTACCCGCCCCTTAAATACTGCGGTGATAATGCGGCAATGGTAGGCGCACAGGCAATTTACGAATACAGAAACGGCAACCTTGCAGGTCAGGACCTTAATGCTACTGCAACCCTGCCGATTGATTACAAGTAATTTAATGAAAGGAAATGCCAAATGATAAAAAGGCTTCTTTTAATCGTAAACCCAATTTCAGGAACAGGCAAAATGAAAACACAGCTTTTAAATGTTGTTCAAATATTCTCAAATGCAGATTACATTGTTACCGTTTACCCGACAAAAGCACGCGGGGACGCAACAGTTAAGGTAGAATCGCTAGAAAACGATGACTATGATTTAATAGTCGTTTGCGGCGGTGACGGAACTCTAAACGAAGTTATAACAGGGCTTATGAATAAAGGACTCGACTGTGTACTGGGTTATATCCCGTCAGGCACACTCAACGAATGGTCGCAGGGGCTCGGCATTTCAAGAAATATTGCAAATGCTGCAAAGGATATCATAAACGGCAAAGAAATCACCCTTGATATCGGAAAATTTAATGACAGATATTTTTCGTATACCGCTTCCTTTGGAGCTTTTACATCGGCTTCATATTCTGCACCTCAGGAAATTAAAAATGTTTTAGGTCAGGCGGCATACTTTTTCGAGGGTATAAAAAGCCTTAGCGCTATAAAACCTATATCAATGAAAATCACAGCAGATAACAAAGTTATTGAGGGCGACTTTTTATTCGGCGCTGTTTCAAACTCAATGTCTGTAGGCGGAATCGTAAAATTCAACGAGTCGGTTGTAAAGCTTAATGACGGATTTTTTGAGGTAATGCTAATCAGAAACCCCGATAATATTTTAAAGCTTCAGCCTATGATAGACGGTATACTAAAAAAGGAGCTTGACCGTGAGGGAATAGAATTTTTCCACGCACAAAGGCTCACAGTCGAAGCCGAGTCGGGACTTTCCTGGACGCTTGACGGTGAATATGCCAAGGGCCGTGAAAAAATAGAGATTGCTAACATTCAGAGTGCAATAAAATTCATTGTGCCGTAAATAATAAATAAAGTATTCAAAACTAGAACGGAGTAGATTTATGTTTACAAGAGATATCGGCGTTGACCTTGGTACTGCCAATACATTAGTTTGTCTTAAGGGCAAAGGAATTATAATGCGAGAGCCCTCGGTTGTGGCTTATGATATAAGAAATGATGCCGTACGTGCGGTTGGTACCGAAGCTAAAGAAATGATTGGCAGAACACCTGGCTCAATAGTAGCGGTGCGCCCTTTAAAAGACGGTGTTATCGCTGACTTTGATGTTACAGCCGCAATGCTTAAAAGATTTATAAGAGATGCGCTTAAGGGCTCACTTTTCTCAAGAGTAAGAATGGTAATCTGCATTCCTGCAGGTGTAACCGAGGTTGAAAGCCGTGCTGTTTACGATGCCGCAAAGCAAGCAGGTGCGGCTGATGTTGACTTAGTAGAAGAGCCTATGGCAGCAGCGGTAGGCGCAGGTCTTCCTGTGTGGGATGCCGCAGGCAATATGATTGTTGATATCGGCGGCGGTACAAGTGAGGTTGCAGTAATTTCACTTGGTGACATTGTAACTGCACAGTCTATCCGTATCGCAGGGGACGACCTTGATGAAGCGATTATTAACTATGTAAGACGAAAGCACAATCTTCTCATAGGCGAACGCACTGCAGAGCAGATTAAAATTGAAATTGGCTCGGCAAAGCCCTATGAAAACGAAACAAGTGTGGAAGTAAAGGGACGAAATCAGGTTGACGGTCTTCCCAAAAACGTTATAATCACTTCTGAGGAAGTGCGTTCTGCAATGGCAGACCCGATTTCACAAATTATAGACACTATCCGCTTGACCTTGGAAAAAACTCCGCCTGAGCTTTCTGCCGATATTATGGACAGGGGTATCACTCTTACAGGCGGCGGCGCGTTACTGCGCGGTTTGGCAGAGCTTATCGCTGAGGAAACAGGTATGCCTGTAACTATTGCGGCAAATCCACTTGACTGTGTGGTATTAGGCACTGCAAAGCGCCTTGAGGCTAACAGCGGCTTTGATAATTATGTTTTCCGCAGAGGAAAGCGTTTCAGATAAAATATTTTCGGAGGATAAAAATGCGTTTTTTCTTCTTATCCAAACAATTTAAAGTAATTGCCGCCATAGTTGTAGCACTAATCGCAATTTCTGTTTTCAGTATGATAGTTGGCAGCAGAATTTCGCCTCAATCAGATATAATAGGAACTTTAACCGCTCCCTTTAAGGCGGCGGTTACTCATGCTTCAAACGCCGTTACCGATTTCGTTTCTATTTATACAGAGGGAAACAAGACCATGCTTAAAAACACCGAGCTTGAAGCCGAAATAAATGAGCTTAGAGAAGCGGTTGCCGATTACGAAAAAATTTCAAAGGAAAACGAATTTTATAAAAAATACCTCGAAATAAAGGAGCAGAACCCCGATTATAAATTCACTCCTGCTTACCGAATTTCAAGAGACAGTCAGGATATTTACAAGGGTTTTACTGTAAATAAAGGCTCGCTTGACGGCGTTTCTGCAAACAACCCCGTTATTACTGATGCAGGGCTTGTGGGTTACATAAGCGAGGTGGGACTTACTACCTCAAAGGTTGCAACAGTGCTTAGTCCTGATATTACTTTAGGCGCGCTTGACAACCGCACAAGTGATTCGGGTATAATTTCAGGCTCTGTTGAGTTTGCAGAAAACGGCAGAACAAGGTTTTACAATCTTTCGCGTTCCTGTAATATTGCGATAGGCGACTATGTAATTTCTTCGGGCGAGGGCATTTTTCCTGAGGGATTGCTTATAGGCGAAATCAAGGCAGTTGGCAGTGATACCTACAACACCTCTATCTATGCCGAGGTTGAGCCCTTTGCTAATATCGAAGATGTACGTGAAGTGATGATAATTACCGATTTTGAGGGCAAAGGGGGACTAAATCCCAACGGTGAGGCAAATGATTAGAAATAAAACCCGCCTCGCAATTACCTTTGTGAATTTAGTTATTTTCATTTTCGTTTGCCTTTTTTATTCGACCGGAGTAATAAGCCTTAGCATAAATTCTGTAACACCCTTTACGGTCCTGCCCTTGCTTGCAGCCTATTCGATTTTTGCTTCTGTGCAAAAAAGTGCGGTGGTAGGACTGGTTGTAGGTATTTTTGTTGACAGCTGTGCCGCTAGAACCTACTGCTTTAATGCAATAATTCTAATGCTGATTTGCGTGTTTGTATGCCTTACGGCAAACAATCTTTTTAATAAAAACATTAAAGCCACCTATCTTATTTCACTGCTTTCATCAATTGTTTATTTCCTTTTTTACTGGATATTTTTCCACATCGCAGGGTGCAGCTTTAAGGACAGTCTTACCTATCTTGTAAGCATAGGACTACCCTCTGCGCTGTATACTTCGGTTTTTATTTTTCCTTTTTATTTTTTATTCAGATTTTTTGAAAAAATCAAGTAGTGTGACAGGAGGATAAGGTTTTGCCTTTTAAGAAAAAAAGTCAGACTGAGCTTACAGTTCTGTCGATCCTCCTTATTGTAGTAATCATTTTTTACTCATTAAGGGTTTACAGTCTGCAAATTT
>CAYQFD010000010.1:14619-16886 GCA_964416795.1 uncultured Ruminococcus sp.
CTCCTTATTGTAGTAATCATTTTTTACTCATTAAGGGTTTACAGTCTGCAAATTTCCAATGCAGATAAATATACAGATAAGAACGACGGTGCCGCTTCAGTGCTTACCGCCGTTTTAAAAGCGCCTCGCGGTGAAATTCTTGACTGCTATGGCAGACAGATTGCCATTAACCGCGACGGTTATAACATTGTTTTCAACAAAGCCTATGTTAAGGACAATTTAAACGATGTTATTCTTTGTCTTATAAATTTAATGGAAGAGAGCAACTCCCAATGGACCGATGAATTGCCCATTTCCAAAACAGCGCCCTATACCTTTACAGAAGACGGCGACACCGAAAAAATGCTTAAAACCTTGGAGCTTGCTTCTTTTGCGACAGCCGATAATTGCTTCAAGGAAATGATAACCCGTTATAAGCTTGAGACTTATACCGAAACCGAGCAGCGCAAGATTATGGGTGTGAGATACAGTATGACTATCGCGGATTTTTCTATATCCTATCCCTTCACCTTTGCTGAGGACATAAGCACCGAGCTTATGCGCAAAATTTCGGAATCCTCTTTTCTGCTTGACGGTGTAACGGTTGATGTTGTTCCTTTCAGAGAATATACTGATACCTCTCTTGCGGTAAACCTTATCGGCTCAGTAGGCCCTATCTATAAGGAGGACTGGGAGGAGTATAAGGCAAAAGGCTATTCATACAATGATAAGGTGGGCAAAAGCGGAATTGAGAAATGGGGCGAAGAGTATCTTCGCGGCATTGACGGTGAAATTACCTACCGACTTGATGCTAAAGGAAACATTATATCGAAAGAGATTACAAAAGAGCCTGTTGCGGGCAAAACAATAATGCTAACTATGGATAAGGTTATGCAACGCAAGGCGCAGGATTCTCTGTCAAGAATAGTAAAACAGCTTCAAAGTGAGGGCGGCAGTGTTACAGCAGGCACGGCAGTTGCGGTGAGAATTGATTCAGGTCAGGTGCTGTGCGCCGCAAATTATCCCACTTATGATTCTGCAACTATGAATAAGGAATACGAAAGCCTTGCCTCTAACCCTGCAAAACCGCTTACAAACCGCGCTTTTCAAGGTGTTTACCCCATAGGCTCTACAATAAAGCCTATAGTTGCTATTGCCGCTTTGGAAAACGGACTTTACAACATTGGCGAAACTATTTTCTGTGCGCAGAAATACAAATTATTCGGTGATTACCAGCCAAGCTGTATGCATTACCATAAAACTATGAATCTTACAAGCGCGCTTTCAAAAAGCTGTAACTATTTCTTCTTTGAATTAGGCAGGCGTGTGGGCGCTACAACACTTACCGACTACTTCAAGCAGGTTGGACTTGGTGTTAAAACAGGTGTCGAGGTTGACGATGCAAAGGGTATTTTGCTAGAGCCTAAGACCGACGGTGTCGGAGGTGATACCTTGCAGATTGCCATAGGTCAGCTTAATGCCTTCACACCCTTACAGCTTGCAAACTACACCGCCACTCTGGCTAACGGCGGCACTCACTACAAGGCAAGCCTTATTGACAGTATTGTATCCTACGATATGTCAGAAACCTACCGCAAAACCGCGCGCGAGGTGGTAAACAAGGTTGAAATGAAAGAGGCAAACCTTAATGCCGTTAAAACAGGCATGCTTTCTGTTACGGAGGACGGTACGGGCCGCGCCGCTTTAGGTGACTATCAGATTAAGGTTGGCGGTAAAACGGGTACTTCTCAGGTACAAGGCAAGGTTGACCACAGTATATTTGTAGCCTTTGCGCCGTTTGACAAGCCCGAAATTGCAATTTCGGTAGTTTTAGAGCACGGAAACTCAGGCTATTCGGCAGGTAGCGTGGTAAGAGATATAATGGATGCCTACTTTTTCGCCGAAAGCAACTCACCCACAGAGGATTTGCCTTTCACTGTATTAGATTAATACTTGACAAAACAAAAATTAAGTGTTATAGTATCGTTAATAGATAGAGGCGCGATTAGTTAAAAGTAGCTTTTGGATGCAAATTTCGGCAGAAAGATGCCAAGGGTGAAAGGAGCTGTCGCCGAAAGCGGATATCGGCAGATATCCGACTTGGTAATTCGGAATAATATCCGCTTTACTGTCGCTTTTGCGGAGTGCTATCAAAACGGAATTTTATGCATATATTGTGTATATATGCGCGCTTCTGATTTTTGGTAGCCGAGCAATCGGCTATTTTTTATTGTAGAAAAGGATGTAGAGAAAATGAAAAAACCAATTTTTGAAGGTATGGCAACTGC
>CAYQFD010000011.1:0-4271 GCA_964416795.1 uncultured Ruminococcus sp.
AAAAAACCGAAAGTATTTCTGACATAGGTTCTGAAACTACTTTCAATAATGACAAAAAACAAATTGAAAATGCTTTATGGGATTGTATATCCACAAAAGAAAAAATTGAAGAAATTGCAAATAACGCAGTAGATTGTATAAATGTTTTTGAAATTCCAACTACTGAAGGCAATTGGCGCACTTCTGAAAAAATTGATATAAACAAAAAGTATATGATTGTGAGAGCACCAGAATATGCAAGCATTTCACCATATAAGTCAGCCAATGAAACTAACACCGCTCAGCCGTTCAAACATAGAAAAGGTGATGAGTTTAGAATAGTTGAAGGAATCCAATATCAAAATTCTACTTCAACTGGAAATAAATTTTATTATATGGAGGTATAAGTATGCAGATGAAAACAAATGAATTATTGCTTTCTTATGTTGATGCGTTAAGACCTATCATATATATGAAACACTTTGATTTTACATATACTGATAAAATAATATCCGATATTGGCAAAGATAAAAATATCGTTGAGTTTGACTATGCTTTTGGAATAGTTAATTTCTATGATAAACAACCAATAGAAGAATGTTCTCTTGAAGATTTTCTAATAAACACTTGGGAAGAAGGATTTGAAAGGGAAACATTTTTCGTTGTAAAAAACATTCATAACGACCTTGAAAATCCTAAAGTTATATCATTACTCACAAGAATTTCAGAAAAACAGTTAAAGGATAACGACTATAGTGCAACTGTTTTTATAGTATCTGATGTTATAAATATTCCTAAAGAAATTGAAAATTTTATAACAATATTCGAAGTTCCTTTACCGACCAAAAATGAAATATCAAAAATTATTGATTCCTTTGTAGATGATTTAAAGATAGAAGTTGAAAAAGATGTTATCAAAGAAATAGCACTTTCACTTAAAGGATTAAACGAATTTCAAATAAAACAGATTTTAAATCTTGCTTATCAAGACGGTGGAACTATTGATAGGAAAGATAAAGCTCTTATTTTAAAGGAAAAAGAGCAATTAATAAAAAAATCAGGTATGCTTGAAATAGTAAATTTTTCTGAAAGCATTGAAAACATAGGTGGATTAGATACTTTAAAAGAATGGTTAAACAATAAAGCAAAAATATTCGCCAAACTTAGTAAAGCTATAGAATTTGGTGTAGATGTTCCTAAAGGCGTTATGATTGTTGGTATGCCAGGATGTGGGAAAAGTCTTACCGCCAAAGCAACAGCGGCACTTTTTGATATTCCACTTGTAAGGCTAGATATTGGCAGATTACTTGGAAAGTATGTGGGCGAATCGGAAAATAATATGCGTAAAGCTTTACAATTAGCGGAAGCAATAAGCCCTTGTGTTCTATGGATCGATGAATTAGAGAAGGCTTTCGCAGGTGTAGGTTCTAATAGTGGAAATGAAGTTACAACTCGTCTTTTTGGACAATTCTTAACTTGGATGCAAGAAAAAGATAATACCGTTTTTATTGTTGCTACAGCAAATGATATTTCACATATTCCTCCTGAATTTTTGAGAAAAGGTCGTTTTGATGAAATATTTTTAGTAGAATTGCCATATAGAGAAGAATGTAAGAATATTCTTGAAATACATTTAAAAAAGCGCAACAAATGGAACTATGATATAGTTCTTGATAAAATATTTCCCAAAGATTACGATGCAAAATCCAATGGTAAGCGTTTTAGTGGTGCTGATATTGAAGCTATTGTCAAAGAAGCCATAGAGAAAGCTTTTATAGATGACAAAGAAAAAATTACAACAGATGATTTAATACACGCCAAAGAAAACACAAAAGCCATTTCTGAAACATTAAAAGAAAAAATAGAAATAATTAGAAAAACAACTGAAAATATGGCCATTAAAGATGCTAATGAGCCTGTTAAATCCAATTAAGTTTATTAGAAAGGAATGTAAAGAAAATGGAAAAAGAAATAATAAAACCAAACTCTTTAGAAACCGATTTACTGATTGACGAGGAATATAGTCCTATCCTTATCCCCGACGAATGCAAAGAATTAAAGCCTATTGTAAAAGATTTTATTGGAGCATATATAAAACATAAGGCTGAGGAAAATGAAAATTCTCCTCAAGAAAACACAAAAAAATGGCTTAGCGAAAAATTGCAATCATACTTGCCTGAAAAAGATTCAGATGAAATCAAAAATATTACTGAAGAAATAATATCTACAATAAATGTTTCCGAACAAAAAAAGGCCGAACTTAATGCACATATATCACAGGGTAGACCTGTAGATAGTTGGTTTGAAAATGAGGCAAAAAAGGCAACTTCGTCTATGTCTGTACAGCAAGCATCAAAATACCTAAGTGATTTGGACAATGCTGTAAATAGTGCTAACGAAGCCCTACACAGAACTATTACTACTACAGCAGGTGCAATAAGTCAAAGCAACGCATTGGACGGTTTTATTGCTGAACAGTATCACGCACAAACATTTAATATGAACGCAGAAGCCACAGGAAGTCCTTATCGTGCAAAAGTATTAGAACCTAATGGTAAAGGATTCGCAAAAAATTCTGTAGATATTGTAATTCTAGATGCAGAAGGCAATACGGTCAGAAGATATCAATCAAAATATTATAGTAATTCTAAAGCAACGGCACGAGCCTTTGAATCAGGCGATTACAGAGGGCAACAGAAACTTGTTCCAGAAGGTCAAGAAGGTAAAATCGTTAAAAAATGTACCACAGTAATTGAAGCACCTGATGGAACTACAAGCAATCCATTATCAAAAGAAAAAGCGCAACAATTCCGTGACGAGGCTCAAAGCGGAAAATGGAATGATTGGAATTGGGATAACTATAAAAACAAAGATTTAGTAAAAGGAATTGGAAAGCAGGCGGGTTATGCCGCTTTGCAGGGAGCAGCAATAGGGGTAGGTTTCGATATTGCTAAAAAACTTTGGGATGGCGAAGAAATTAAAGGCGAAGAAGTTGTTGAAACAGCAATTATGGGTGGCGCTGATTTTGGTGTAAAAGCCGCTACAGCAGGTGCATTAAAAGTCGGTGTTGAAAAGAATATCATAAAGGTAATTCCAAAAGGCACACCCGCTTCAACTCTTGCCAACATAGCATTTGTTGCTATTGAAAATGTCAAAGTTTTAGGTAAAGTATTTAAAGGCGAATGTACAATTAGAGAATGCTTTGAAAAAATGAAAGAAACAACCGTATCGACTGTTGCAGGTATTGCGGCATCTGCTAAAGGCACAGCAATCGGTGCATCAATAGGAACAGTTTTTGGTCCTGTAGGAACGGCTATAGGTGGTTTTGTAGGCGGAACTGTTGGTTATATTGCTGGCTCTGAATTCGGTAAAGGTATTGTAGAAGCGGCTAAAAAAATCAAGAAAAGAGCAAAAGAAGGCATAAAAAAAGTTATCGAAAAAGCAAGAGAAGTTGGTAGTAGAATAAGTGATTGGGTTAGCGATAAATGGAATCGTCTTACAAGCTTGTTCGCATAATTAGGAGGTTATAAAAATGTCATTTTTAAATGAATTAACAGCAACATTAGAATTACATAAGCCTTTTGAAAATATTTTTCAAGAAACAGAAAAATTCGATTTAATACTTAACGAATGTGGTGCAAATGAGAAGGAAGTGGTTTTCCTTATATGCGATAGTTTTGGTGTTTCACTTGAAGTTGCAGAGAGAATTGCATATAATACTCCGATTACGATTAAAGAGAGTATAACAAAAACTGAGGCAGAAAGTCTCAAAGAAAAATTCGAGGGTGTTGGCGCTACTATTGAACTTCGCGAATCAACAAAATTCAGTGTTGCTCTTACCGATTTAGGTTCACAGTCTGTTAAGGTACTTAAGCAATTAGGTGAATTGTTGAATATTTCCGTCGAATCGGTTATGAGTAAAGCCGAAAATCTTCCTCTTGTGATAACGGAATCTGCAAGCCATCTTGAAGCCGAAAAAATTCTATGCAAATTGGAAAATGTCGGCGCAACGGTAGAAATACATAAATTATAACCGCAAAGTTTTCTTTGCGTTATGATACCACGGCTCAAAAGGTCTTGACGTTCTCCACCTTTTGAGCAAGAGTGCGAAGGCGCGTTTTATGTAGTTTTTCGTGCCTTAATCGCTTTGCTACGGCGATAGCACTCGTCTTCATCGTTTGGCAGCACTCTGGAGTATGACAGGGTGCTGTCATTTTTAAATCAAAGATTTATTTCAATTAGATATTATAGTTTTGAAAGAAATAATTATGAAAGGTTTGATTATATGGATT
>CAYQFD010000011.1:4371-8456 GCA_964416795.1 uncultured Ruminococcus sp.
ATTAGATATTATAGTTTTGAAAGAAATAATTATGAAAGGTTTGATTATATGGATTTAAAAGTACATTTACCTACATTTGAAGAAAGATTTATAAAAAGTATGTGTAATTGCCCAACCGTATGGGACTTGTATAAAAAAGAAGAAAAAATATTAGCAGGTCTCATTGAATTTAATGATGCTGGAAAAGGATTTGCGTGTTGTTTCGATGAAGAATCTTATATTCTTGACAGATGTCGTTATAGCACAACGAGATGTATAAGTTCAAACTTTATATACTCATCCCGTCCTGTTTACGGAATTGATAATACATTTCACGGTATTCCTACAATGGAATCAATAAAAGAATATAATGACAAATGCACCGAAGAAAAAGATAAAATAAAAAAGGTTTATTTTGCTGACGGGACAATTTTATCTGTTTAACGATAAAGAGGATCTTTATTATGAATATAATTAAATTAAATAATATTGATACTAAAAAGAATAATAAACCGATTATAAAAATTCCTCAGTATACTGGAAATACAATTCATTTAGATCTTTCGTCTATAAAAGATGCAAATCAATTTAATGAAGAACTTAGGAGTTTTGATATTCCAGAACGTAATATTATTAAAGATTTCTTTTTTAAATTAAATAATCTGAATATGACAAATCTTACCTATAAAAATGATTCTATTATCTGTAGTGATAAATATGCTTTTATTACTATAAAAGACATATTTTACTCATATATAGATTTTCATATGCATATTGAATTTAGTATTAGATCTAATTATATAAAATATAAGAAAAATAAAAAAATAGAAGATGAATTGCTTACAGAATTATTTGAAGAATATGAAATTTGTAAATTATTTGGGTCTTTGATAACAACAATATTTAAAAATAATAGTTATAGTTTATCATCATCAAGAAAATCACGCGAATCGAAACCTGAAACAAATATAGGAGATAGATATATCGAAGTTAATGATGGAGATATCTATATTCTATTTGAAGAATATGATACTGGTGAATTAGAATTTATAGGTTGCTGTATACCCGGAAGAAAATTTATTGAATTTTCTATATGTGAAAATACAGCTATATTCATAAATAGAGTTGGTTCCATTTATAAAGATTATATATCGGATAAATCTAATACAAATAGTACAACCTTGTAAATATCAGGGATTATCGGGGTTTATTCGTTACATCGTGGGAGCGGTAAAAAACTATGTATCGTGCTCCTAAGATTTAGTTGTGCGTTCGATTCGCGCAGGGGGTGCCAGAAGCGGCGAGATAAACCTCGCCTAAGATAAGAGATAATAGATAATAGATAATAGTGAATAGCTTACCGCCGCTTCGTCTATTCTTTATTATCTTTTATCTCTTATTTATTATCTAACAAGCGTGCCAAAAAAATTCCTCGAATTTCTTCGAGGAATTTTTTACTTTTTACCGTTTGCTTTTTCACTTTTTACTTAATTTCGCAATGTATAGTCCATGGGTTCGCCTATTCCCAACAAAATGCATATTTTAGTTAAAATTTGACAAAATTTTAACAATAAAAATTCTTTTCTTAGAATATTATACAAAATATTGACTTATTTTAGCTGTTATAATATAATGTATAATTGAGTAGAAAATCTATATGAGAAAGGTAAGTTTAAATGGCTTTCTATTTAAAAGGGGTTAAGGTTCCCCATAAAAAGAACACTGCTAAATTGTCTGCGGTCAGGATGTCGGCACCCTCAAGGGTTGCAATTCCTATGGTAATGCATATCGGTGCACCCGCTGTCCCTGTTGTTAAAAAGGGTGACAGGGTAGAGGTTGGCACATTAATCGGCGAAGCGCAAGGATTTGTTTCTTCACCTATATATTCAAGTGTTTCGGGTACAGTTTCTGCGGTTGAAGAAATTCTGCTTTCAAACGGTAAAAGCGGTCCGTCGGTTGTAATCGAGTCTGACGGTGAAATGACAGTTTCTTCTGATATTAAAGTACCGACTGTTATTTCAAGAGAGGATATGCTTGAAGCACTGAAAAAAAGCGGTATTGTCGGACTTGGCGGTGCGGGCTTTCCAACATTTGTGAAATTCGCAACCGACAAAAAAATAGAACAGCTTGTAATTAACGGTGCTGAGTGTGAGCCGTATATTACCAGCGATTCAGTTACTATGTGCGACAATGCCGATGATATTTCTTATGCAATAGATATGCTTGTAAAGTATTTCGATATACCTAGTGTTGTAATAGGTATTGAAGGCAATAAGCCTGAGGCAATCGCAAAAATGCGTGAATTGTCGCAGAGAAATAGCAATATTAAGGTTAAGGTTTTACCCTCGGGTTATCCGCAGGGCGGTGAAAAGGTATTGATTTACCACACAACAGGTAAGGTTGTGCCAATGGGTAAATTACCTATTGATGTGGGCGTTATTGTGTCTAACAGCACTACAATTGCTACTATCGGCAAATATCTTAAAACAGGAATACCGCTTACAGAAAAGTGCGTTACAGTTGACGGGAGTGCAGTTGACAAGCCTCAAAATGTTATTGTACCTATCGGTACTTCCTTGAATGATGTTTTTAAGTTTTGCGGCGGTTTTAAATCAGAACCGCAAAAGGTGCTTTACGGTGGTCCGATGATGGGTATTACAGTGCCCGATTTAAATGCGCCGATACTTAAAAATACAAACGCCGTTCTGGCTTTCGCCGAAAAAGAGGCTAAAGAGCCTAAGACTACCGCTTGTATTAAGTGCGGCGCCTGTGCTAATCACTGTCCTTTTGGAATTAATCCCACATTGATTGCAAAGGCTCGAAAAAACAACGATATAGAGGGTCTTGTTAAGGCGGGAACAGAGCTGTGTATGGAATGTGGTTGCTGTTCGTTTGTTTGCCCTGCAAAAAGACCTATAGTTCAAAATAATAGACTTTCGAAAGCTATGATACGCATCGCAAAAGCAAAGGAGGAAAAGAAATAATGGAATCTAAATTGCATATTACATCATCTCCGCATTTTCACAGTAATATTACTACTAAAAGCATAATGCTAGATGTTATTATTTCATTAATTCCTGCTTTACTTGCGGGTGTGATTATTTTTGGCTTTAATGCTTTAATACCCGTTTTGGTTTCGGTTGCCTCCTGTGTACTGTTTGAATACTTATTCAATTTAATAATAAAAAAGGAACAGACAATCGGCGATTTAAGTGCGGTTGTAACAGGCCTGATTTTAGGGCTTAATCTGCCTGCAAATTTACCTGTTTGGCAAGCGGTTGTCGGCAGTGCGTTTGCTATTATTGTTGTTAAATGTATTTTCGGCGGTATCGGCTGTAATGTTGTAAATCCCGCGCTTACTGCACGTGTATTTATGATTATTTCATTCGGCTCGATGACAAAGGCTGCAATGCCTTTAGATTCTGTGTCGACGGCTACTCCTCTGGTTGAGCTGGCTGAAGGCAAATTACCCTCACTTTTAGATTTGTTTCTCGGTAACATAGGTGGTGCTATCGGTGAAACAAGCGCTTTGGCGTTACTTATTGGCGGTATTTATTTATTAGTTAAAAGAGTTATCACTTGGCATATTCCCGTTTCATTAATCGGCAGTGTATATGTATTTAGCTTCTTGTTTGGCGGTTTTGATTTTACTGCTTCACTTGCTTGGATATTATCGGGCGGACTTTTCCTCGGTGCTATCTTTATGGCTACTGACTATGTAACCTCGCCGTCTACTGCTTGGGGTAAAATTATCTTTGGTGTAGGCGCGGGCTTCATAACAGTTGTTATCCGTTTTTACGGCAATTATCCTGAGGGAGTATCCTTTGGTATATTGCTTATGAATATTTTAAATCCGTATATTGAATCTCTCACACAGAGAAAGCTGTTTGGAGGCAAGAAATAATGAAGAATCATATCAAAACAGCTTTATCTTTGACAATAATTTGTGCCGTTATTGCACTTTTACTCGGTGTTACAAATCATTTTACAGAGCCGATTATTAAACAGCAGGAGGAAAATGCGGCAAATGCTTCGCTTATAAAGGTTATGCCTGACGGAGAAGGCTTTGAAAAATATGATTTTTCCTCACTTACCTTACCGCAAAC
>CAYQFD010000011.1:8556-16463 GCA_964416795.1 uncultured Ruminococcus sp.
GCATTTACAATTATAGGCGGCGGTACTGTTGATTTAAGAGATGAAGCCCAGATTTTAGCTGATAATCTAAGTTTGGCTCTGCCGTCAGCTAACGGTGAGTTTACAAAGGTATTTATTTCGGAAGAATTAAACGGTATTTCTAAGATTTATAAAGCCGCAAACGATACAGGCTATGTGTTTATTACAGGTGAAAAATTTGTTGCTACCGATTTGTTAGGAAATATTATTTCTGAGGCTGATGAGCAAATAAAGACTGTGGTTTCGGCTGAAGCTAAAAAATTCCTCACTGCTACCGTTACTGAAATAGATATTACAAAATACAGCAATTTGCCCGCAAATATTGTAGCGGCTTATAAAACCTCAAGCGGTAACTTTATCTTTGATTTAAAGGCATCGGGTTACGGTATTAACGGCGGTAATGAATGGCACCCCGCAAGCGGTGAGCCTATTTATATTAAGATTTCTCTAACCGACAGTGGAAAAATAATTTCTTGCGAAACTGTTTCCCAAAAGGAAACTGACGGTATTGGCTCTGCTTGTGCCGATGAATCGTTCTATACACAGTTTAACGGTAAGGACGAAACAAATTACAGCGATATCGATGCTATAAGCGGTGCTACAATAACTACTGACGGTTATAAAAAAGGTGTACTAAGCGCATTTAATGCACTTAAAATTTTGAAAGGAGAGCCTTAAATGAATAAGAACAGTAATATGTCAGTTTTATTAAGGGGAATTCTCCTTGAAAACCCTGTATTTGTATTAATACTCGGTACTTGTCCGACATTAGCGACAAGTACTACGGTAATCGGCGCATTAGGTATGGGAATTGCGGCAACAGCCGTTCTTATCTGCTCAAATGCAGTAATTTCCTTGCTTCGCCGTTTTATCCCTGAAACTGTGCGAATTCCTTGTTATATTGTAATTATTGCAGGCTTCGTTACAATCGTTCAAATGATAATTCACGCATTTTTGCCATCACTTTATGATATGTTGGGTGTATATCTGGCGCTCATAACGGTTAACTGCATAATTTTGGGCAGAGCCGAAATGTTTGCAGGTAAAAATAATGTTGGCAAATCTGTGCTTGACGGTGTTGGAATGGGTATAGGCTTTACCTTGGCTTTACTTGCAATGGCAACTATCAGAGAAATTCTCGGTAACGGTTCCTTTGCAGGCTTTGAAATTCCGTTCCTTAGTAATTTCAAAATCGAAATTTTCACAAAGGCACCGGGTGGATTTATGGTTTACGGTATTTTAATTGCCGTAGTTCACAAGCTTACACACGGAAAAGCACCTTTAAAGAAGAGCTTTTCTTGCGAGGGCTGCCCGTCTGCTGCTATGTGCGGTAAAACTGAATGTATTACAGCAAAGGAGGAAAATTAAATGGATACTTTTAAAAGTTTTATTATAATTTTAATGTCCTCTGTGCTTGTAAACAACTATGTTTTAAGCAGATTTTTAGGAATTTGCCCCTTTTTAGGCGTTTCTAAAAAGCTTAATCAGGCAACCGGTATGGGTATTGCCGTAATTTTTGTAATGGTTATGGCAACTGCAGTTACTTGGCCTATACAGACCTATGTTCTTAACAGTCTGGGACTTGGATATATGCAAACAATCGTGTTCATTCTCATTATTGCTGCTCTTGTTCAGTTTATAGAAATGGCATTAAAGAAATTTTTACCCTCACTTCATAAAAGTCTCGGTGTATATTTGCCGCTTATTACTACTAACTGTGCGGTTTTGGGTGTTACTATTGAGAACGTTTCCGAAAAGAATTATAATTTTGCAGAGTCACTTGTAAATTCGCTGGGTTGCGGTTTAGGCTTTTTACTTGCAATGGTGCTGTTCTCAGGTGTACGCTCTAAAATAGAGGAAAGCGAAATTGCAGATAGCTTTAAGGGTCTTCCTGTAACTCTTATTGCGGCTTCGTTTGTTTCAATGGCGTTCTTCGGTTTTGCGGGAATAGTCGATAATTTATTTGCTTAAAGGAGAAAGAAAAAATGTTTGTTAATGTTCTTATTGCTTTCTCTGTTGTAACTGCTATAGGTCTTATGGCAGGTGTACTTTTGGCATTGGCTTCTCATTTTCTGCACGTAAAAGAGGATGAAACATATCTTAATGTGCGCGCGAGTCTTCCGGGTGTTAACTGCGGTGCTTGCGGCTATGCGGGCTGTGATGATTATGCAAAGGCAGTAGCCGACGGTAATGCAAAAACCAATCTTTGTATTCCTGGTGGCGATGCTGCTTCAAAGGAAATTTCAGATATTTTAGGCACTGAATTTGTAGATGTTGTCGAAATGGCGGCTTTTGTACGTTGTAACGGCAATATTAATGCAACTTTTAAAACTAACATTTATGACGGTATCGCTTCCTGTATGGCGGCATCTATGATTTACGGAGGTCCTAATAGCTGTAATTACGGGTGTCTTGGCTGTGGTGACTGTGCCAAGGCTTGTCCGTCGGGTGCTATTTGCATTGTGGACGGTATTGCCAGAATAAGACGTGACGTTTGTACGGGTTGCGGACTTTGTGTTGAAACCTGCCCTAAGGATATTATTAAAATAGTACCTAAAACAGCTACTGTTACAGTAATGTGCAACAGTAAGGATAAGGGCGGAGTGGCACATAAAAAGTGCTCTAATGCTTGTATAGGCTGTAAAAAATGCGAGCTTAACTGTCCCGAAAAGGCAATCAAGGTTGAAAATAATCTCGCAAGTATTGATTATTCTAAGTGTACAGGCTGTAGAATTTGCGAAGAGAATTGTCCTACTAAGTGCATAAATAGATTAGAGAAAATAGGTTAAGGAATGAAGAGTAAATTTAAAAATGATTTACTGTTAACAGGGGCAATATTACTTATTGCCCTTGTTGCGTTTGCAGTGTTCAAACTCTCTGCAAAAGGCGGTAGCACAGTTAATGTTTCGGTAGACGGGAAAACCATGAAAAAATTCAGTCTTTATACCGATACCGTATATAAAATTAAAACAGGCGAAAATATTAATACTCTTGTGATAAAGGACGGTAAGGCTTATGTTAAATTTGCAAACTGTCCTGATAAAATTTGTGAACATCACAGAGAAATTGCGAATGTTGGAGAAACTATAGTGTGTCTGCCGCATAAGGTTGTTATTTCAATTGAGGGTGAAGAGTAAAGCTATGAGGATTAATACAAAAAAAGTCACTATGTTTTCACTTTTTACCACGTTAGCGCTTGTTTTATCATATATTGAGTCGCTTATTCCTCCGATTTTTGCGGCAACACCTGGAATTAAAATTGGTCTACCTAATATAGTTATTATATTTATACTTTACAAATTTTCTTTTAAAAATGCCGCAACGGTTTCTTTTTTAAGGGTATTTTTAGTAGCGCTTTTGTTTGGAAATGCTGTAGTTCTTCTTTACAGCTTGGCAGGTGCTGTATTAAGTCTTACAGTTATGGTAATACTAAAAAAAACAAATGCTTTTTCTATACTTGGAGTAAGTGTTGCGGGAGCGGTTTCTCATAATCTGGGACAAACGGTTGTTGCAATAATATTACTTCAAACTAAGGAAATAGGCTATTATATGATTCCGCTTTTTATAAGTGGAATTGTTGCAGGTGTTTTTGTCGGTATAATCGGTGCTTTACTTTTGAAAAGGTTTGATAAAATCAAAATTTTTTAGTTAGCTAAAGCATTTAAATTTGAATGCTTTGGCTACGCTTGACAGATATAGTAAAATAAATTATAATAGTAAAAAATGGTTTAGGAGATATTTTTTATGAAAAAGATTTTAAGTTTATTTTTGGCGGTTCTTATGATTTTCTCTGTTTTATCATTGGCTGGCTGTGGAGAAAAAGAAACACTTAAATTTGGTTTTGGTGTAGATGCATATACTAGCACTGTCAAAAGTGCTGAGGGTGACACAAACGGTATCGGCGAAGGCGTAATTAACGTTGCAGCTGTTTTGCTTGATAAGGACGGAAAAATCGTTAAATGCGTTATTGATGTTGCTGATAACAAAGTAAACTTCACAGCAGTAGGCAAGGCTGAAACTGCAGAAGCTTTTAAAACTAAATACGAATTAGGCGACAATTACGGTATGAAGGCATACGGCGGCGCTAAAAAAGAATGGTATGAGCAGATTGATGCATTTACCGCGCTTATCGTTGGCAAAACTATTGACGAAGTTAAAGCATTAGTTGCAACAGATAATAAGGGAACAGAAGATGTAATTAACGCAGGCTGCACAATTGCTATTAACGATTATGTTAAAGCAATTGAAAAAGCGGTTGCTAACGCAAAAGAATCAAGTGCTACTGCTGATGATACTTTGAAACTCGGTATCATTACTTCTCAAACCGATGTTAAAGATGCTACAGCAGATGCTGCTGGCTCTAACGGTTTTGAAACCTCAATAGCTGCCTCTGTTTTAAATGCAGATAAAAAGGTAGTAGCAACCGGTATTGATGCTGTTGCCTTCAAAGTTTCTTTCGATGCAAAGGGTGTTACAGAAACAGAAACAGGCACTCTTGAGTCCAAAAGACAACTTGGTGACAACTACGGTATGAAAGCATACGGTGGTGCTAAAAAAGAATGGTATGAACAGGCTAACGCTTTGGAAGATGCTTGTGCTTTAAAAACTGCTTCCGAAATCTCTGCTCTTGTGACTGATGAAGGCAAGGGTGTAGAAGAGGTTGTAAATGCAGGTTGTACAATTGCTATTGGCGATATGGTTAAGGCGGTAGCTTTGTCTGCAAACTAATAAATTTAAAGGGTTGCGTACGCAACCCTTTTTCGATAAGAGGTAAAAAATGAAAAAAATATTATCGCTGTTTTTAGCGGTGATTTGCTTGACCTTTTCGGCTTGCGGGAAAAGCAGCATAAAAAAAGAAAAGTTCACAGATTATTCTTTCGATTATTTTGATACAGTTACTACTATTGTGGGTTTTGAGAAAAACAAGGAAGAATTCTTGGCTAATTGTACGGTTATAAAGCAAAAACTCGAAGAGTATCACAAGCTTTTTGATATTTATACAAAGTATGAAAATCTTAATAATCTGGCGTTTGTTAATGAATCGGATACACCTGTAGCTGTTGATTCAAAAATTATAGATATGCTTGAGTTTTCGAAGGAAATGTATAAAAAGACTGACGGCAAGGTAAATGTCGCTATGGGAAGTGTGCTTTCAATATGGCACGATTATAGGACATCGGGCTTAAACGAGCCGCAAAACGCCGAGCTTCCGCCTATTGACCAATTAAACAATGCCGCAAAGCATATTAATATTGATAATCTTTTAATTAATAATAACACAGTTTATTTAGGTGACAGCGAAATGTCGCTTGATGTAGGTGCGATTGCAAAAGGATATGCTGTAGAACAAACTGCAATTTTTATGGAAGAAAGCGGGATTGTGGGATATATTCTTAATGTAGGCGGTAATGTCAGAATTGTAGGTAGCAGGCCTGACGGTGAAAAGTGGAAAGTTGGTATTGAAAATCCCGATACTGAGAACAAAGAGAAGCCTTACGCCGAATATTTGCTGCTTGACAGTATGTCACTCGTAACAAGCGGTTCTTATCAGCGTTTTTATACTGTGAACGGTAAAAATTATCATCATATCATTAATCCCGAAACGCTTATGCCGGCGGAATATTTTGCTTCGGTTTCTGTGCTTACAAAAAGCTCTGCTGTTGCTGATGCATATTCCACAGCACTCTTTACAATGGATTATAAAAAGGGAAGAGAGCTTATTGAAAACACACCTGATACTGAGGCCTTATGGATAATGCCAAACGGCGAAAAGAGGTATTCCTCAGGTTTTGAAAAATATTGTGCAGAATAAAATACCCCGTAACATTAAAAAGTTACGGGGTTTAACTTATTATTTTCCGGTAACAGCGCCGCCTACACCTTTTGCACTAATAAGCTCTTCATTTTTATTAGCGATTGAGTCATCATTTACTACAATTTTAATATCTGATTTTCCGGATTTCAAAACCTCGAATTCGAGATTAACTAAAACACCGTCTTTCTCAACATCGTCATTTTCAAGAGTAAGGAATCTTAAAACACCGTTATCGTCATTAAACTGGTAATTTGTTAAAAAATCACCCTTGGTATAGCCTGTGTATTTCAATGCAGTATTGTCATACTCAAAATCTAAAAGCATTGCCATAAAACCTGGGTTACCCTTGATTGATACGGGAACGGTGATTTTTTCGCCAACATTTCCCGAAACCGAGGATACAGTGATTGTTGTTTTTGAGGTTTTACCGTCACCGTTATTTGCAGAAAAAGAAGATTTCAGAATAAAAATTACACCTGTTGCTAAAAGTGCTACTGCCAAAACTGAAGCAATAGTAATGATTAAAGTTTTTTTACTCATATTTTTCCTCTTTCCAGGACAAAATCCTATTTTGAAATTCTAAACATATAATATATCAAAGTATAATATTTTGTCAAGAAATAAATACTAAATCTTGACATATTAGAATAAAAATTATATAATACAATTTATATGAAATAATACTTTAAGTATTAAATAAATGAAGGTAGAGGATTTAACTCATGGCTAAAGTAATTAAAATTACCGATGATGGTCTTAAAAAACTTCAAGAGGAACTTGAAAATCTTAAAACTAACGGTCGCGCAGAAATTGCAGAAAAGATTAAGGTAGCCAGAGGTTATGGCGATCTCTCTGAAAACAGCGAATATGATGAGGCTAAAAACGAGCAGGCTAAGATTGAAGCCAGAATTGTTGAAATTGAGGCAATGCTTAAAAACGTTGAAATTATTGAGGACGTAAAAGGCAAAGCGAAAACTGTAGTTATTGGCGTAAAGGTTAAGGTTCTTGACGAGGAATACGGTGATGAAAGTGAATACCGTGTGGTAGGTTCAACTGAGGCTGACCCACGTTCAGGTAAAATTTCTGATGAATCACCTGTAGGTAAAGCACTTCTCGGCAAAAAAATCGGCGACGAAGTAATTGTTGAGGCACCTGGCGGTGAATTTAAGCTTAAAATTATAGAAATTTCAAAATAAGGTGAAAAAAATGGCTCAGAATAATAATACCCCTATGGAACAGGATTTGAACGAAATTGTAAAGGTTCGTCATGATAAACTTGCCGCTTTAAAAGAGGCGGGCAACGACCCCTTTTTGATTACTAAGTATGATTTTAATAATGACTCTGCAAATATTAAAGCAAATTTTGTAGAGTTAGAAGGCAAAAATGTTAGCATTGCAGGCAGAATTATTGCTCGTAGAATTATGGGTAAAGCAAGTTTTGTTGGACTTAACGATTCCACCGGTAAAATACAGCTTTATGTTCGTCGCGATGACGTAGGTGAAGATGTTTATGCCGCTTTCAAAAAGTGGGATATCGGCGATATTGTTGGCGTTGAGGGCTTTGTTTTCAAAACTCAGACAGGCGAAATTTCTGTTCACGCAACAAAAATTCAGCTTCTTTCAAAATCCCTTTTGCCGTTGCCTGAAAAGTTTCACGGTTTAAAGGATAATGACTTAAGATATCGTCAGCGCTATGTTGATTTAATCGTTAATCCTGATGTTAAGCGCAACTTTGTTATACGTTCAAAGTTTATAAAGTTTATGAGAAAATATCTTGATGATATGAATTACATTGAGGTTGAAACTCCTGTACTTAATACTATTGTCGGCGGTGCGGCGGCCCGTCCTTTTGTTACTCATCATAATACACTTAATATTCCTATGTATATGAGAATTGCCACCGAATTGCCATTGAAACGTCTTATTGTCGGCGGTATGGACAGGGTATATGAAATCGGCAGAATCTTCCGCAACGAAGGTATGGACCCGAAACATAACCCCGAGTTTACTACTGTTGAACTTTATCAGGCTTATGCCGATTTCCACGATATGATGGATATTGCCGAGGGTATTA
>CAYQFD010000012.1:0-15107 GCA_964416795.1 uncultured Ruminococcus sp.
CCTACCTTTCCAGATTTTTATTGATTTCATCTTTTAACCTTTGATACTCTGCAAATCGTTCCTTTTGACCGCTTTCAACAATGAACTTTGCCATATCAGCCGATAACTTCAAACCGCTGCCTTTGAACTTCTCTTTTAAGGTCACATATTCCTCAAGCATTTTTTGTGCCTTATATTTCAAAATATCAACACTACCCCTTAAACCTTGCTCTCTACGTAGTTCGCTTTCACCAGTAATAATGGAAACTGGATAACCGAGAGCGGTTTCAACCGCCTTGCCCAATTCATTGTGAAAGGTTTTCAAATCGTTGCGATTGACAAGTTCATTTGCAGATATTTTGTGCATATCTTTTTTAGCATCATAAAAAATTGGCACGAATGCGAAATGGATGTGATTTTTACCCTTAATGCTTTCATCCTTATGGACAAATGCAGATACACAATGCGGATATTTCTCTTTTAAGTGGTCATATACCGCCTTAAAGAATTTATCCTCATCATCTGGTTGCACATCATCAGGTAAAGACACAACCCAACTGCACAACACTTTCAAGTCTTTGCGGTTATTCACAGTAAGTGCATAACCCTCTGGCAAAGTCTTGCCTTGCATAATTCTCTCAAACTGCTTTTGTTGATTATAAGGCACTCCGTTCTCGTTCATATTAAGGTTATAGTTTAGGTGCGATTTGCTTGTGTCTATTTCCTTGTTGCCGAAATTCACATATATTTTTTGTCCGTTCTTATCTATTGTGTAACCTCTGCGGAAATGCAAAAATATATGTCCCAGACCTTGTTTGCTGAATTTCTCATAATGTGCCATACGTGACAACCTCCCTCATAACTTTTTTAACCCATATAGGCTTTATTCATTTACACACACTAAAATCAGATACCATACATATCTATTTTCAGTATGATAAATAAAAAAGTTTTTCGGGAACTTGTAGCACGTTATGGGTTTGAAATCAAACCCCGTGCTCTGCGAGGCAAAGTTTTCCTCGATTCTAAATTGTATCACTCATATTTTAGATACAATTTAATAAAGGAAAACCCAAACCCTATAAGGTTTGGTGGTGCATAACCCCGATAAGCACCTTAAAAAATTCGACGGCGTGCAACGTTAAGGAATAAAATGCACCGGCGAGAGTATGTGCCCACTATCACACAGAAATTGTCGAGATTGGATAAGTTGTAGGCGATAGCACCAAGTAAAAAAAGCGAACCTTGCGGGTGGAGTCCTGACAATCGAGGGTGCAGCAGTAGAACAAGGTTGAGGTGAGTTCGTTCCTCTTAATGAGGAAATCTGTTGGAATACTGAAATGTATTCACTTAATGATAGTTAATGCGACCGTAACTGATGCATACTGTGACGGTGTAAAAAGGTGTAAGTTTTCCTGACTGTTGTCAGGGGACTTATACCCTTTTGCTCCCTCCACCTCGCACCTGCTCTGGTGTAGAGATTTATACACAGAGTGAGTGCATCAACCCTTAAAACAAAGCAAATCACCTAAGACCTCAACTTATCAAAACTGATAAGGTTTTGATTGCTTGGCTCTTGGCAAGTCAAGAGCAGAAAGGGGTGAATAGAGCGAGGTGTTGCCTCGCTCTAGAGGGGAAAACACAAGCAAAATAAAAAAGCACCCAAAACGAGTGCTTGACAACTTCACAAATGTGATGTATAATATAGGTGAAATAAGGCAAACCGTATAGACGGTTTTGCCCTCAAAGAAAATTTGATTAAAGATTTAATCGCCTTAACTTTGCACGGGAAAGGCGATTATTTCTTTTTAATGACTGTTAATACAAGAGTTATAACCGAAATTATAACTATACTAAACTGAAATAAATCTTGATTAGTTATGTACACAGGGCATCACCCCCGTCTCCGAGGGCAAGATTAAACCGCCTACCGTTGTAGGTTCACCTTATTCCAAGGCATATTGTAACATAATTCTACAAATTATGCAATACCAAACAACCGTAATTTCACGGTTGTTTTTTGCTTTTTATTTATAAAATGCACAAAATATTTCCTCTATACCGATATCAGTAAGCATTCCTTTAACCTCGTCGAAAGGCTGAGAATATCTTTGTGTCAGGTATCTCATAGAAGCGCCTAACTCACCATCAGGACCGCCGTATTGACTGATAATTATTTGTGCATATTTCGGATTTGGATTTTTAATGTTTACGGGATACTGTAATTTCTTTTCATATTGCCACATATTTTAATCCTCCCAAAATTTGTTATCCCAAGGCCAAGGACTTTTTATCCATTCCCAACAATCAGTTGCAGGTGCATCGCTCGGGTTTACAACAAAGGCACCGAATCGGGCTTCAAACTCTTCAACTAATTTTGCTCGTCTTTGCTTGTATTCTCTAATAAGTTCCAAGGCTTTTCTGTTTGTCGGGTGAGAGTCTAAAAACAGTACAAGCTCATGAATAGCAAAATCGTATTCATAAATTTTCTTTTTCATATCACGTTTATTCATCTGCATTTTCCTCCCATAAAGCGTTTATTAAGGTTAGGGAAGAGGGTGCCGTTTGAAAATGCGTCACTAAGAGAATAAACACTTTCGAGCGGTTGCATATCTACGAATGCCATTGTTAAAATACCGTCGTTTCTGTTTTCGGGTGTCGGAACACAAAAATCGGTGGTTAAACAGGATGGCATTCTATTGTCAGGACGATTGGAATTTTTTATACTTAAATCTCTGTAGAATTGTGAAAAATTCGAATAAGTGTTTTCCATTATTTTTGCTCCTTTATTCCAAAATTTCGGTTGTCCCTTATCATACTATTAAATGAGCGAAAAAGTGTTACTTAGTCGACAAAGGTAAAAATCTGTAAATTTTTAAATTTTTCCATTTTTATGTTGAAAAATATTGCATTATCGTTTATAATCTTTGTATAAGGGCAAAAGTTGGTATTTTTTAAGTTTAATATTTTTTATATCCAATTTTTCACATATTGTTCCTTAATTTTAAAACCATTTTTGAAGCACATGGGGAGGTGTTTTAAATGCCAGCAAATGAAATGCTATTTGTTGTTGTGTTAGGACTTGGTACGGTTTTTGTTGGATTAATTGCAATAATAATTCTCTGCAAAATAATCGGTGCTTTTTGTAAAGGAAAGACTGATATACCTGTAGAACAAGAACAGGCTTCCGCGCCTTCATCACAACCGCAACAAATTGAAAATCGACAGGAAATTATTGCTGCCGTATCTGCAGTTATTGCTGAGGAATTAGGCACTGATATTTCCGCATTAAGAATTTTATCATTCAAAAAAATTTAAAGAAAAGGTGTATTAAAAATGAAAAAATATAATGTTACTGTAAACGGAAATTCTTACGAAATTACTTTAGAGGTTGTTGACGCTACTGAAGTTAATGCAACAGCACCCGCTGCTGCTCCTGCACCTGCTGCAGCACCCGCTCCAGCAGCACCCGCTCCAGCTGCTCCTGTTGCTAACGGCGGTGAAACTGTAAGCAGTCCTATGCCCGGAACAATTTTGAGCGTTAATGTTCAGAACGGTGCGGCTGTTAAGAAGGGCGACGTTCTTATGATTCTTGAAGCTATGAAGATGGAGAACGAAATTATGTCTCCCTGTGACGGTACAATAGCTTCTGTTAATGTTCAAAAGGGTTCTTCTGTTGAAACAGGTACTGTCCTTTGCGTAATCGCATAATGTTGTTTTACTTAGGAGATTAATATAATGGATGCTATAATGAATTTTATTGAGCAAACCGGTTTTTATATGCTCATTGAGGGTTTCTTTAGCAATGGTGGATGGAAGAATCTTGTTATGATTTTGGTTTCTCTCCTTCTTTTATGGCTTGCCATTAAGAAACAGTTTGAGCCGTTACTTCTTATCGGTATTGCTTTCGGTATGTTGCTTACAAATCTTCCGGGTGCAGAAATGTATCACGGTGATTTATGGACTGCTTTTATGGACGAAGCATCGCCCTATTATCATTCCTACGGTTATATAATGGCAAACGGTGGTTTACTTGATTATTTGTATATCGGCGTTAAGACGTGTATTTATCCCTGTTTGATATTCGTTGGTATCGGTGCTATGACCGACTTTGGTCCGCTGATTTCCAATCCTAAATCCTTGCTTTTAGGCGCCGCTGCTCAGCTTGGTATATTCATCACTTTTGTGGGTGCTATTTACCTCGGTTTCAACGGTCAAGAGGCAGGCTCTATCGGTATTATTGGCGGTGCTGACGGTCCTACTGCAATTTTCGTAACCTCGAAGCTTGCTCCCCATTTGTTAGGACCTATCGCTGTTGCGGCATACAGCTATATGGCTTTGGTGCCTGTAATCCAGCCGCCAATTATGAAGTTGCTCACAACAAAAAAAGAGCGTCAGATTATTATGAAGCCTTTGCGTCAGGTTTCGAAAACAGAAAAAATCATTTTCCCGATTGCTGTTACAATCTTCGTTGCTCTTCTAGTACCCTCGGCTACACCTCTTGTCGGTTGCTTGATGCTTGGCAACCTCTGGAAAGAGTCGGGTGTTGCAGAAAGACTTTGCAAGACTGCACAGAACGAGCTTATGAATATTGTTACAATCTTCTTAGGCATTTCTGTCGGCGCTACTGCTACAGCTTCTGCATTCCTTAATTTGCAAACACTTTCTATCATTGTTCTTGGTGTTATTGCTTTTGGATTCGGTACTGCAGGCGGCGTATTACTTGCAAAGATTATGAACATCTTCACAAAGAACAAAATCAATCCGCTTATCGGTTCGGCAGGCGTTTCTGCAGTTCCTATGGCTGCACGAGTTTCGCAGTCAGTTGGTCAAAAGGAGAATCCTTCAAACTTCCTGCTTATGCACGCTATGGGACCGAATGTTGCAGGTGTTATCGGCTCTGCTATTGCAGCCGGTGTTTTAATCGCTTTATTTGCGTAATTTTCGGAGGTAAACAATGGAGAATAAAAAACTTTATATAACCGATACTATTTTGCGCGATGCTCATCAGTCACAAGCGGCAACTCGTATGAGAATTGAAGATATGATTCCTGCTCTCGAAAAGCTTGACAAAATCGGCTATTGGTCTGTTGAATGTTGGGGCGGCGCTACTTTCGATTCTTGTATGCGTTTTCTTAATGAAGACCCATGGGAAAGACTTCGCACTATTAAGAAGCATATGCCAAACACAAAATTGCAAATGCTTCTCCGCGGTCAGAATTTACTTGGATATAAGCATTATGCTGACGATGTTGTTGAGGCTTTTGTTGCTAAATCCATTGAGAACGGTATTGATGTTATTCGTATTTTTGATGCGCTTAACGATGTTCGTAACATTGAACAGGCAATTAAGAGCTGCAAAAAATACGGCGGTATCTGTGAGGCTGCTCTTAGTTACACCGAAAGCCCTGTACACAATGAGGAGTATTTCGTAAAGCTTGCAAAAGACCTTGAAGGTATGGGTGCAGACGTAATTTGTATCAAGGATATGGCAAATCTGTTATTGCCTTATGATGCATATTCACTTGTTAAGAGGTTAAAGGAAAATGTTAAGGTTCCGATTCATCTTCACACTCACAACACAACAGGAACAGGTGATATGACATATCTTATGGCGGCTCAGGCAGGCGTTGATATTGTTGACTGTGCGTTGTCACCCTTTGCAAACGGTACTGCAAATCCCGCTACTGAGGCTTTGGTTGCAACCTTAAAGGGTACGGAGCGTGACACAGGTCTTGACCTTGAAGCTTTAGGTGATGTTGCGGCTCATTTCCGTACTGTTGCTGATAAGATGAAGGCAGACGGTATACTTGACCCAAAGGTACTCAATGTTGATACAAAAACGCTTGTTTATCAAGTACCCGGCGGTATGCTTTCAAACCTTTTATCGCAATTAAAGCAAGCAAACGCCGAGGATAAGTATTATGACGTTTTGGCAGAGGTTCCCAGAGTTAGAAAGGACTTTGGTTATCCTCCGCTTGTAACCCCTACAAGTCAGATCGTTGGTACTCAGGCAGTGCTCAATGTGCTTGCGGGTGAGCGCTATAAAATGGTTCCTAAGGAATCAAAGGGATTGCTTCGCGGTGAATACGGAAGACTTCCTGCAGCCGTTAACGAAGAAGTTCGCAAAAAAGCTATCGGTAATGACGAGGTAATCACTTGCCGTCCTGCAGACCTTTTAAAGCCTGAGCTTGAAGGCTATGCAAAAGAAATGAAAGAAAAGGGCATTGGCAAATCTAAGGAAGACGTGTTAAGCTATGCACTTTTCCCACAGGTAGCCGAGAAATTCTTTGCAGTTCGCGATAAGGCGGAAATGGGCGAGAATACCGTGAGAAACTTAGTTGTAGAAGATATTTCTTGCTAAAATTTAATAGGCTCACCGTTTGGTGAGCCTATTTTTAATCACATAATAGAGCAAAGCATCAACATTTCTTTTACTCTTTTGTAAATATTATCTGCCGATTCTATAGGCAAGGGATTTTCGCCAATGCCAAGTTCTACAGTAAATGCAGGTCGGCATAATTCTAAAATAAACCAATCCTTAAAGCCACCGCCGTCAGCAATGCCTATCGGAATGTCAAGGGCATACTGTGATGAGGTTGCCATAATTTCAGCCATTTTGCGAGATTTTGGGTGCTCTTTATTTCCGTATTTCCAATAGATAACCTCACCTTGCGAATGAAGTGCGGTAGCGTGCCTTATATTTGCAGTTCTGCATAGTGTGGTAAGAGCAATAGTTTCGGGCTCGCTTTCGGGCTTTTGACCGCCGAATCGTGTAGGAGATGGTCCGTAAATTCCGAGTTCTATTTCCTTTTTGCGTAGATTTTCCCAATCGGCGTTAAAGTTATGATTAATGTCAACACCTCTGAGATTAGCATTCCATTTGCTAAAATCATTGCCGTACATTTTCCTGAAATGCGGTGCTTTATCGCCAAGTGCTTTTTCACCTAAAAGAGAAATATCACATCCGTCAGGATTAACGCAGGGGACAAAAATTACTCCTCTGCCCGAAAGTGCTCTGCGTGCCTTAAAGCCCGCTAGGTAGCTGTTGCTTTTTAAAGCAGAACATAGCTCTTCAATAAACATAAGTAGTATATTTGATGTTATTCTTTCACTGCCGTGAAAAGCTGCTGTGATTAGCGAATAACTCTCAGCACTGCCGATTTTAAGTGCAGTTATATCCTTACCGCCACAGCTTTTTCCTAATACGGTCTTTTTTAAAAACGAATATTCTCGGCAAAGAACATCAATCTTTCGCTGCCGCTCAAAATAATCATATTCCTCTGCTGAAATAATTCTTTCCACATTTTACACTCCTAAAAACACATTCTATAATTATTATATTTTAAGAAGGTATAAAAAATGAATTTAGAAGAAAAACAGTTAAAAGCCGAATATCTTTATAAGGGTAAAATTATTAATTTAAGACGTGACGAGGCATTGCTCCCAAACGGAAATACAACTCTCAGAGAAATTATAGAGCACCCAGGCGGTGTTTGTGTTGCCGCGCTAACAGATAATGACGAGGTTTTAATGGTGCGTCAGTTCAGATATCCTTATGGCGAGATTGTTTTGGAAATTCCTGCAGGAAAGCGCGATAACAAAGACGAAGCACCGCTTGAATGCGGCAAACGCGAACTTAAAGAGGAAACAGGCGCTACTGCCGAAAAGTTTATTGAGTTAGGTCAACTATATCCAACACCGGGATATTGCGGCGAAATTATTTGGCTTTATGCTGCTATAGGTCTTACCTTTGGAGAAACAGATTTTGACGAAGATGAGTTTTTGTCGATTGAGAGAATTCCGCTCGAAAAATGTGTTGAAATGATTCTTTCGGGTGAGATTAAGGACGCTAAAACACAAACCGCAGTCCTTAAGTTAAAGCTCCTTAAAGACTGCGGAAGGTTAAAATAATTTATTCAGTTGTTTTCTGATACCGCTCTTTTGTGAGAAAACAAGGAATATCACTAAAATTTCGATTATTCCCAGTATCACAGCACTCGGTATTCTTGGAACTGCAACCACAAAGAATTTTGAAATTCCACCTCGGTACAAAATTGATATCCATATTGAATTAAGAATTAGTGTGAAACAAACTTTATTGATTACTGTTGCTATGGCGATGTTAAGTATCGATGTGTTCTTGTGAATAAGCAAAGCAAGGACAGCGGCGGCTAAAATATTTGTTAGCGTAAATCCGGGGAAATACGGACCGAAGGGGAAGAGCAAAGCACCTATCAAATCACCAAGTCCGCCTACTGCAATAGCATAGGGTAGACCTAACATCACAGCGGCAAAGGCAACTGTTATAAACCCGAAGCTAATGGTCATATTCCACACGGAATAAGCCAAAAAACGCTCAAGAATAACATTAAGTGCTATTAAAATGCCCGTTAATACAATTTTGAATAAAAATTTTTTCTTCATAATAAAAACCTCCTATTACCCGTTTTCCGAATAATAGGGGGTTAATATTTTTCCTCTATAAATCGGCAGCGGGATGCGACAAACTCACCGTGGAATAATCCTTCGTCTTTTTGGCAACTCCCCGTCCAAAAAGCACTTAACGCGAGAATATCTACTCTGCAATATAGTATTATTATATATCGAAATAACGTTTTGTCAATCCTTTTTTATAATATCCTTAATAACCTCGCTAGCCATTATCATACCGGCACTTGCAGGAACAAAAACTGCACTAGCGGGGATATGTCTGCCGAATTCTTCATTTTGAATAATTGGTTTAATTGGTTCTTCTTTTGAATAGACAACCTTTAGATGTTTAACTCCGCGTTTTTTAAGTTCATAACGCATTACCTTAGCCAACGGACAAACCGAGGTTTTATAAATATCGGATACTTCGAGCATATCGGGGCTAAGCTTGTTACCTGCACCCATTGAGCTAATAATAGGTACATTATTTTCGGTTGCATTTTCTACAAGCAAAATTTTTGAAGATACAGTGTCGATAGCGTCAACAATATAATCGTATACACACAAATTAACTTCCGATTCTTCATTATAGAAAATTTTATGACAGTTAACTTTAATTTCGGGGTTAATATCATTTATTCTTTGCTTTGCCGCTTCTACCTTATCAATACCTATTGTGCTATGCGTTGCAATAATCTGTCTGTTAATGTTTGTGATACCTACAGTATCATTATCAAAAAGGTCTAAAGTGCCTATACCTATGCGAGCCAGTGCTTCAATACAATAGCCACCAACACCGCCAATACCGAATACAGCAACGCGTGAATTATTAAGCTTTTGCAAATTTTCTCTGCCGAGCAAAAGCTCGGTTCTGTTATAGATATTTTCCATTTTTTCACCCACAGTAATTTTAACTCTATAAGTATCTTTTGTCAAGAAAAGGCTGTTATTGATTTTAGTTTTACTGTTTGATATAATATAAAAAAAGGTGGTGATTTCTTGAACGAAAAATTACAGCAACTTAAAATTAAGGCGAACCGCTTACCCTTGGATCCAGGTGTTTATATTATGAAAAATAAAAGCGGTGAAATTATATATATCGGTAAAGCTAAGGCGCTCAAAAACCGTGTAACGCAGTATTTTGGTTCGGGAAATCAGCATACAGAAAAGGTGCGCCGAATGGTATCAAATGTCAGCGATTTCGAGTATATTGTCTGTGACAGTGAATTTGAAGCATTGATACTCGAAAACTCTCTGATTAAACAAAACCAACCCAAATATAATATTTTGCTGAAAGACGATAAAGGCTATACTTACGTTAAAATCACTAAAGAAAAATGGCCTCGAATAGAGAGTGCTAAGGTAGTTGATAAAACAGGTGAGTTTATAGGTCCGTTTAACTCAGGTTTTATAGTAAAGGAAACTGTTGACGAGGCGCGCAAAATTTTTAAATTGCCTGATTGTAACCGCAGTTTTGATAAGCCCTCACGACCGTGTCTTAATTTTCATATCGGTATTTGTTCTGCGCCCTGCCGCGCAAAAATGAGACTTGAAGATTATCTTGAAAGCATTGAAAGTGCTAAGGAATTCATAAAAAACGGTGACAGTGATAAGCTGTCTGTAGAGGTTTTAAAGGAAAAAATGGAAAAAGCGGCAGAAAATCTGCAGTTTGAAACAGCCGCTAAGCTTCGTGACAGAATTAATGCTATAAATAAAATTAAGGAAAAACAAAAGGTTGTCAGCATTTCTTATAAATCTCAGGATGTAATTGCTACGGCTTTGATAGGGGAAACCGCCTGTGTTGCGGTGTTCACTTTCAGAAATTATAAGTTATCGGATAAGCAACATTATTTTGTTGACGGTTTTTCTGATAAAGCTCAGGTCTATAATGAATTTTTACAGCAGTATTATCTTAACAAAACGGATATTCCTCCTAGAATCTTAATTGACAGTGACAATGATTTTTCCGTAACTTCACAGTGGCTTAGTCAAAAATCGGGCAGAAAGGTTGAGTTTATTAATCCCAAGCAGAAAGAGTCTTTGAAAATTCTTAATATGTGTCTTAATAATGCCGCTGAAAACTTGGCAGAAAAGACCGAAAGAACAGGCAGAGAGATGTCCGCGTTAAACGAGCTTGCCACACTTTTAGGACTTGAAAGTCCGCCTAGATATATTGAGGCTTACGATATTTCAAATACTGCAGGCAGTGATAATGTTGCAGGAATGATTGTATTTAAAGATGCGCGTCCTTATAAATCTGCCTATAAACGCTTTAAAATAAAGGGTTTTATGGGACAGGACGATTATCGCTCAATGGCAGAGGTATTAGACCGCAGATTTGCCGAGTACGAAAAGGGTGAGGACGAGGGCTTTAAAACCTTGCCGAATTTGATTCTGCTTGACGGTGCTAAGGGTCAAATTAATGCGGTTTTGCCAGTGCTTAAAAAATATAACCTAGATATTGCGGTTTTCGGTATGGTGAAAGACTCTAAACACAGAACACGTGCTATTGCCACAACGGGCGGAGATATTTCGATAAAATCTAACCGTCGCTGCTTTACACTTATCACCACTATTCAGGATGAGGTGCACCGATTTGCAGTAAGCTATCATAAATCACTTCACAGTAAAAACTCGCTTAAATCTGAGCTTACTGAAATAGAGGGTGTCGGTAAGGCTACTGCTGATAAATTATTAAAGAATTTCGGAAGTATGAAGAAGATTAAGAATGCAACTGTTGATGAACTGTGTTCTGTAAAAGGTATTCCTCATAAAACTGCTGTGCGAATTTTTGAATATTATCGTTCATAAAATGTTAATATTTGTTGACTTTTGCACTTTGATGTGTTACTATGTTAAAGTATAAATTATATATTAATGTATATATTTGGAGGTTTAAAGATGAAGACTAAAAAAATCGTTTCGAGTCTACTTATTGTAGCCTTTGCGGTGGCGTTTGCTATTGTTTGTGCGACAACAGGCTCGATCACAGAGCCAATCGGCACATTGTGGTCACTGTTCCCACCGGTTGTTGCTATTTGCTTAGCGCTTATCACTAAAGAGGTTTATTCATCTCTCTTTATTGGTATTGTGGTTGGCGGTTTGCTCGCGGCAGGTTTCAATCCCATACATACAGTTGACACAGTTATAAGCGATGGATTAATCACCGCTGTTGCTGACAGCTCAGGTATCTTTATTTTCCTTGTATTACTTGGCATTATTGTTGCGCTTTTAAACAAGGCAGGCGGTTCTCAGGCATTTGGTAGATGGGCTGCAAAGCACGTCAAATCAAAGTTTAGTGCTATTCTTGTTACCTTCCTTTTCGGTGTAATCATCTTTATTGATGACTATTTTAACTGTCTTACGGTTGGTGCTGTTATGCGTCCTGTAACTGACAAGTCTAAGATTTCACGTTCGAAGCTTGCTTACTTAATTGATGCTACAGCTGCTCCTGTTTGTATGATTGCTCCTATTTCTTCTTGGGCTGCTGCTGTATCTTCTTATGCGCCCGAAGGACAGGGAATTAAACTTTTCTGTCAGGCTATTCCTTATAACTTCTATTCACTTTTAACATTTGTTTTCATTATTGCAATCGGTATTATGAATTTTGATTACGGTTCAATGCGTTTGCACGAAATCAATGCCGAAAACGGCGATTTATTCTCGGGTGATAAACACGATGGAGATGATGAGCTTCCCGCAACCGAAAAGGGTAAGGTAATTGACCTTATTTTACCGATTGTTTTCCTTATTGCTGTTTGTGTGTTCTCACTTTTCTATGTAGGTCGTTGTATGGGTGAGGAATGGGTATTTGCCTCTGCTAATTATGACAGCTCATTAAGCTTTATTGATGCATTCTCCAATACCGATGCTACTGTCGGTCTTCCTTGGGGTGGACTTATAGCTCTTATTTGTATAGTGATTTATTTCATTGCTCGTCGTCTTATGAGCTTTAAGGAAGCAATGGAATGTATTCCTAAGGGCTTTATCGCAATGGTGCCCGCAATTCTTATTTTAACAATGGCTACAACCCTCAAAAATATCACCAATATTCTTGATTCTAGTGCTTTTGTTGAGGGCGCTTTGGAAAGTGCAGGTGCTCTTAATAACTTCTTACCTGCAATTATCTTTATTGTTGCTTGCTGTATCGCTTTTGCTACAGGTACATCTTGGGGCACATTCGGTATTCTTATTCCGATAGTACTAAGCATTTTCCCAGTAGGTAGCGAGCTTGGTATTGTTGGTATGTCGGCTTGTCTTGCAGGCGCTGTTTGCGGCGACCACTGCTCACCGATTTCCGATACCACAATTATGGCTTCGGCAGGCGCACAGTGTGACCATATCAACCACGTTTCAACACAGTTGCCTTATGCTATCACGGTAGCCGCAATTTCTTTTGTATGCTACATAATTGCAGGCTTCGTTTCAAACTGGATGATAGTATTACCTATCGGTATTGTTCTTACAGTTGGTACACTTTTTGTGATTAAAATGCTTACCGCTAAAACTGCCCAGAGGGCTAATTAAAATATTGAACTATTTAACAGCTTCGCAATTTACTATATTGCGGAGCTGTTTTTGCATACAGTATTGACAAACAAACTGAAAAAGTGTATTATTTTAATAGTAAAGTAGTACAATTTGCGTGGTGATTTTTTGAATTTTAATTTGGATAAAAAACGACCTCTATGTCCGCAGATTTGTGAGCAAATATGTTTCTGGATTGTAAAAGGGAATTTTCCAACTGAGGAAAAATTGCCTTCGGTTAGAGAAATTGCTGTTTTGGCAGGAGTAAACCCAAACACCGTTCAACACTCATTTGAACTTCTGGAGCAGCAGGGTATACTTTATTCTGTACGCGGTTCAGGTTGGTATGTTTCGTCAGATATCTCTAATGCTCAGGAAAAAATTGTCAATATTCTAAAAGAAAAGACCGAGCTGTATTTTGCGGATATGGAAAAACTTGGTATGACTGCTGAACAAACTAAAAAATTTATTGAGGAGTGGATTGTAAATGAGTGAGATACTTCGTTGTGAAAATTTATCTAAAGCATATGGTAATCTTTTGGCACTGTCAAATATTAATATTACACTTGAAAGCGGAAAAATCGTGGGACTTTTGGGACCTAACGGTTCGGGCAAGACAACACTTATTAAATTAATCAACGGTCTTTTAACTGCAAGTAGCGGAGAAATTTATGTTAACGGTAACAAACCGGGTGTGTTATCTAAATCTGATGTTTCGTATTTGCCTGACAGTATATATCTCAATTCTTGGATGAGGATTTGTCAGATTGTTAGTTATTTTGCAGATTTTTATCCTGATTTCAGAGTCGATTTAGCATACGAAATGCTGACACGTCTTGGAATAGAGCCGCAGATGAAGCTAAAGTCACTTTCAAAGGGAAATAAAGAAAAAGTTTGTCTTATACTTGCTATGAGCAGAAATGCACGTCTTTATGTTTTAGACGAACCTATAGCAGGAGTCGACCCCGCCGCACGTGATTATGTTATATCAACCATTATTCAGAATTATAATCCCGAGGCTACTGTTTTGATTTCTACTCACCTGATTACTGATATTGAAGAGGTTTTAGATGAGGCAATATTTTTAAAGCAAGGTCAGGTTGTTATGCATAAAACAGTTGACGAAATCCGTGCAGAAAACAATATGAGCGTTGACGAACTGTTCAGGGAGGTATTCAAATGGTAAAGAAGCTTTTTAAGCATGAAATGATTTATTATGTCAGAAGTCTTTTGCCGATGTACATAATACTCTGCGGTATAAGCATAATCGGACGTTTAATTGCGATTTTGGAAAACGAGAGTCTTACTTATTCGCTTATCCGTGGTTCTTCTGTGTTTATGCTTGTAATTTCTATTTTGACTGTTTTAGGTTTGAATCTAGCCTTTGTGATAATTCGTTTTTATAAAAATTTGTTTACAGGCGAGGGGTATTTAACGCTTACTTTGCCGATCACCTATAATCAGCACTTAATTGTAAAATCAGTTACCGCATTTATCACTATGGTAGTTTCATTTATCGTTTCTGTTATTTCGGTTTGTATTTTCACAGTTGGCGATTGGCTCAATGAAATTTTAAAGGCAGGCGCATATCTCTATGACAAAGCTGCTGAGAAATTATCTTGGCATTTAGACGTTTACATTTTGCAGATATTTTTATTGATTATGGTTGTAACTGCAACTGGGATTTTGTTGTATTACATGTGTATTTCAATAGGTCAGTGCTCTAGGAAAAACAGAATTTTAGCCGCAGTCGGAGCTTATTTCGCAATATATGTGGTCTATCAGATTATATCAACATTTTTTTCAATTATTTTTACTGTTGTTCTGGCAACCGATTTGGAAGAGTTCTTTATGAATTTGTCCAAAGACGAGATATTCACCGCTGTCCATATAATTCTTTTGGTAGTAACGGTAATCTCTGCCGCTTTAGCAGTTGTTTATTTCTTTGTTTCGAAAAAGATTCTTACAAAGAAACTCAATCTTGAATAGGGGCTGACGGATATGAAAAAAACCTTTAAAAAGCTTTCTGTTTTATTCTTTGCTAGCTTACTTATGGTGTCTCTTTGCGGATGCACAATAAAGAGTATGAGAAAATCACACGCTATTTGGTCAGAAGATAGCTCGGTTTTATGGCAAAATTATGAATATTTGCCATTGACCGAGGTTTA
>CAYQFD010000013.1:0-7359 GCA_964416795.1 uncultured Ruminococcus sp.
ACGTGGTTCATAATACCGTTGCCGTTTGTATCGGTCATAAACTGTGAACGGTAGCCGAGCAGTCCGCGCGCGGGGATTAAAAATTCAAGGTGAGAGGTACCGCCGTCACGCGTGCCCATATTTCTAATCTCTGCCTTACGGTTTCCAAGCCTTTCCATAACTGCACCCACATATTCCTCGGGTACTTCTATCATAAGAAGCTCTATAGGCTCTAAAAGTGTACCGTTTTCATCCTTTTTATATATTACCTCAGGGGGTGACACCTGAAATTCATAGCCCTGACGGCGCATAGTTTCAATAAGGATAGAAAGGTGAAGCTCACCTCTGCCCGAAACCTTAAAGGTATCTGCCGAATCGGTTTCTTCAACACGAAGACTAACATTGGTCATAACCTCTTTAAAAAGTCGGTCACGAAGATTACGCGAGGTTACAAACTTACCGTCCTTACCTGCAAAGGGAGAGTTGTTTACCATAAAATTCATAGAAAGCGTAGGCTCGTCTATCTTCACAAACGGCAACGGCTCAATGCAATCAAGCGCACAGGCAGTTTCACCTATTTCAAGATTTGAAATACCTGCAACCTGAATGATATCGCCAACAGTTGCGGTATCCGCTTCGACTCGCTTAAGACCTCTATACATAAACAGCTTTGCAATTTTCACGTTAGAAGAAGTGCCGTCCTTATGACAAAGAGCAATCGTCTGCCCTGCTTTAACACTTCCCCTTATTACCCTGGCGACACCTATTCTGCCAATATATTCGTCATATTCAATATTAGTAAAAAGTATCTGCAAAGGTGCCATAGTATCACCCTCAGGTGCATCGATTTCTTTTACAATAGTATCAAACAACGGTTTCATATCTGTACCCGCAATATCGGGTGAATAGGTAGCATAACCGTCCCTGCCGCTTGCAAAAATTACCGGAAATTCAATCTGGTCTTCATCCGCGCCAAGCTCTATAAACAAATCTAAAACCTCGTCAACAACCTCGTGGGGACGCGCCATAGGTCTGTCAATTTTATTTACAACAACAACCGCCTTTTTGCCGAGTGCTAGCGCTTTTTTGAGAACAAATCTTGTTTGCGGCATACAGCCCTCAAACGCGTCTACAAGAAGCAAAACACCGTCAACCATCTGAAGAATACGTTCAACCTCACCGCCGAAATCCGCGTGACCTGGGGTATCAACGATGTTTATTTTAACATCGCCGTACATAACACTTGTATTCTTTGAAAGAATTGTTATTCCTCTTTCTCTTTCAAGGTCGTTAGAGTCCATTACCCTATCGTCAACATTTTCGTTTGCTCTGAATGTACCGCTTTGCTTTAAAAGCTGGTCCACAAGTGTAGTTTTACCGTGGTCAACGTGAGCAATTATTGCGATATTTCTTAAGTTTTCAATTTTTCCCATAGAAAAGACTTCCTTAAACTCTTAGTATAATTATTCTATAACCAGTTCTTTTATTGAGCGAAGCTGATAATCAACATTCTTTAACATTTCGGGTTTTTTAAGTGCCACCGCCGCACCCTTAACAACACTGTAAGCAGGGTCATTAAGCCTGTGAACAGGAATTTTCAAATAATCCGAGATTTTTTTATCAATTCCGTAAAGCAAGGAGCCACCGCCCGCAAGGAAAAGACCATCCTCAGTGATATCTGCAACTAAGTCAGGATCGGTGTTTTGTAAAACCTTACGTATAGCATCGCAAATTGCTTCTATTGTATCAATTATAGCCTCATAAACCTCTGTGCTTGTAATCTCAAAGCTTTCAGGTAAACCTGAAAATACATTTCTGCCCTTAGCAATCATTGCGATTTCAAGGTCACGCTCTACCGCCGCTCCGATTTTGATTTTTATAGCCTCTGCTGTAAGCGGTCCTATTTCAATATTATACTCTTTTCTTACATACCTTATAATCTGCGCATCGAAATCAAGCGAAGCTGTTTTAAAGGAATCGCAAGACGCAATACCGCCCATAGATATTACAGCGATATCGGTTGTACCTGCACCTAAATCGACTATAAGCGTACCGCGCGGTGTTTCAAAATCAAGACCTAAACCGAATGCAATAGCAAGCGGACTCTCGATTACAGAAATATTTCTGCCCCCTGCCGATTCAACAGCATTTGCAAGTGAATGGTGCTGAAGCTCTGTGAGTCCCGGAGGCAAGGTGGCCATAATACGCGGACGTAAAATCTTATTTCCAAATGCTTCCTTCATATAGTTTTTAAGCATAACTTCGGCTATATCATAATCGGCAATAACCCCATGTTCAATCGGTGTCACACACAAAAGGCTGTCAGGCGTACGGCCTAAGGTCTGCTTGGCTTTTTCACCAAAATAAACAGGCTCATAGGTTTCACTGTCAACCGTTACAATATTAGGAAGCTCAAGCACTACCTTTGAGCTGGAAAAAATCACTGTTTTGGAAGTTCCAAAATCTATTCCTATTTCTGTTGCCATCTGTTTTTTCCTTTCATAAATGGTCTATTCTTTCGGCTGATAAGTCCTGTCACACAGTAAACCTTATCAGCACCTATAGTCAAAAGCACCTTTGCACATTCACTAAGTGTTGCGCCCGTTGTCTTTATATCGTCTACCAGCAGAACAACCTGTCCATCAAGTCGCTTTGCAGAGTAAAATACACCTTTTACATTTTCGCGTCTTTCCTTAGTTGATAATTTATACTGTGGGCGCTTTTTTACCTTACCTAAAAGCAAATTTTTACAGAACGGCAATTTTAAAATTTTTGCCAATTCTTCTGCTAGCATAGCGCTTTGATTAAATCCGCGCTTATTCTTTGCTTTGCGTGACATCGGAACACAGCAAATTACATCAAATTTAATATCCGAGTAATACTGTTTGACCGAAAGCGCCATTCTCTCGGCAAAATAACGCGCTATTCTGAGATTTCTACGAAATTTAAATTCATACATCGCATTTTTAGCGGCAGTGTTGCGATAAAAGGGCGCTACAGCACCGTCAAAGCTGTAAACATCGTATTTACAGCGACATTCCTTTTTAGGCAGACCGCATCTTAAGCACAGCCTGTCCTTAGCGCACTGTTCAAGCATACACATACAGTAGTCACACAGAAACTCTTCTTCATCAATAATTGTTCCGCACGAAGCACAGGTATTTGGGAAAAGTGCCGTTATTAAACCTTTAAAAAGCATTTGTATTTCCTTTTTCGAGATAAGTTTTAAGCATTGTATACCTAAGTGACTTGCGGTCATTTTCTGCCATTTCATTCCAGATTTGTTCGCTTCCTACGGCTATGAGAAGCTTTTTAGCGCGTGTTACCGCTGTGTATAAAAGATTACGGTATTTAAGCTTTGTCGGCACATCAAAAAGAGGGATAATAACATAGTCATATTCACTGCCCTGTGATTTATGAACGGTTACTGCATAGGCAAGCTCCAGTTGACCTAAATCCTCGCTGAAATATGTAGCCTCGCGGTCATCATATTTCACCTTGAGAATTCCCGCTCTTGTATCAATATCAGTAATAAAACCGACATCACCGTTAAAAACACCTGTGCCATATTCACCGTTATCGCGCCTGTACTGCAGGTCATAATTATTTTTAATCTGCATTACCTTATCTCCGCGCCTTAAATAAAAGCCCTTGAAAAACAGCTGTGGCTCACCCTTTTTGTGCGGATTAAGTCTTTCCTGCAACAAATTATTAAGATTAACCGTTCCTGTATCAAGCAATTTTGAGGGACAGAGAATCTGCACATCTGTTAAGGGATTGATTTTATAGGCGGTTACAAGTCTTTCGGTAACAAGCTCAAGCACAGTGCTGACAGTAGAAAACCTATCATTCCTGTGCATAAAAAAGCAATCTGAGGACTTGTCCGAAAAATCTGCTTTTTCATTATTAATAATCGCATGGGCATTGGAAATAATCATACTTTCCTTTGCCTGCCTGAAAACCTTTTTAAGCCTGATAGACGGAAAAACATCCGCCGCCAGAATATCCCCTAAAACATTTCCTGCGCTGATACTAGGCAGCTGGTCGGAGTCACCCACTAAAATTATTCTGCAGGAAAGTCTTAAAGCCTTTAGCAAATCATCAAACAAAAGAGCATCTATCATAGAAGCCTCGTCAATAATTATTACATCACAGGAAAGCGGATTTTTTTCATTCCTCGAAAATCTCCTCGCCTCGCCTTCGCCCCACTCCACCTCTAACAAGCGGTGAATGGTCTTAGCCTCTCTGCCTGTAAGCTCGGTCATACGCTTTGCCGCTCTGCCTGTGGGGGCAGCAAGCTCGATACTTAAGTTTCTGTTTTCAAAAAGCTTTATAATCGCGTTAAGTGTTGTAGTCTTCCCTGTTCCGGGACCACCCGTTAAAACAAGAATACCGCTCTCAAAGGCTTCAAAAATAGCTTGTCTTTGAAGCTCCTCGAATTTAATCCCCAAACGGTTTTCAACATTCTCAATTTCAAGCGCATCAACCGTTACAGAGCCGCTTATATTGTTTTTCACCGCATATAGCCTTGCCGCTATGTGCTGTTCCGCTTTATTATATGCCGGTATAGATACAAACTCGGTTTTTCCTACTGTTACAGAGGAAATTCTCATACATTCAATAAGCCTGTCACAGCAAATTTCAACCGTGCTTTCCTTACATTCAAGCAAGCGGCAAGCAACGGGAATAAATTTGTCTCTCGGCAAGCAGGTATGCCCGTTTAAAAGGTTTTTTCTAAGCACATATTCAAGTCCTGCCGCAACCCTCTGCTCGCTATCCTTATCACAATCAAAATCGGTTGCGATATCTTCGACGGTTTCAAACCTGAAATCCAAGCCCTCTTCGCAAAGAACATAAGGATTTTTCTTTATAATCTCGGTGGATTTTTCGCCGAAACGCCTGTAAATGCTAAGGCATTTATCGGGTGTGACCTTATATTTTGAAAGCATCAGCATAATATCTCTTACACCGTACTGCTTTTTATATTCCTCGCTAACCAACATTGCCTTTTGCAAGGAAATACCCTTTATCGAAGTGAGCATATTTGGATTATTCTGAATAACATCCAAAGTATCCTCACCGAATTTTTCAACAATTTTTGCCGCAGTTGCAGGGCCTATGCCCTTAATAGCCCCTGCCGATAAATAACGCAAAATTGCGGCGGCATTTTCTGGCACCTTTCTTTCAAAATGCGATGCCGAAAACTGCTGACCGTAGGTCGAGTGAACTATAAATTTGCCGAAAAACTCTGCATTGTCGCCCTCGTTTAAAAAGGGTAGTATTCCCACAACTGTAATTCTTTGCTTTTCAGATTTCACTTCAGCCACTGTATAACCGTTGGTTTCGTTTTTATAGGTTATTCTCTGAACAGTGCCCGTAATACTTTCCGTAGCTTCTGTATTATCAGTCAAAACGAAACCTCCCTTTGTCACTTTGAAAAGTGATATTATTTTTATTCGCTATTCTTTCGCATTCTTCTGCTAAATCTTCTGCTATGCCGCAGTCAACCGCAATGATTTTTTTAGCATAGCGTTCGCCCTGCCATGCATACTCCTGTAAAATATACTGTAGCTGACCTACCGCCTGTTCGCCCTTAAGATACACTACAACCGTTTTTTCAGGTTTAACCTTTGGAGATATTATGTAAACCTTCGCCAAGTGTATTAGTTCTGCAATCCCCAGCATTGATGGGAACAGTAATAAAACCATTAAAACCGCTTCTGCCATAATCATTCCTCCAATATATTACATAGTATGCAACAATTCTCGGAATGTTATCAACCTCATTACATAGGGCGGATGTTAAAGCATCCGCCCAGTAGAATTCAATTATTTAATTGTTACCGTTGTGTTATAAGAGCCTACTGCCCACACACTGTCATACCCGTCAAACGAAATAGATGCCGAAACGGTGTGCTCGCCTGCTTTTTTATCGGTAAGGTCGATATTTGCATAACTGTTAGAAGCTGTTATCCTGTTGACCTGTGTACGCGGTCCAAAGATTTTGACATTTCTTATTGAAGCTGCGTCCTTAGCACTAAGTCCTGAAGCTACTCCCGAGTACTTGAAGCTTGAAACTGTAAGAGTTTTCTCAATATAGCCCGAAACATCAAAGGTTACATTAAAGTTATCTATCGAATCAAGAAGTCTTACACCCTCAGGAAGCTTGGGTGCTACTGCAAATTCGGTAGAACTTTTAGAAACCGCCGTAATATCAATTGCAGTAAGAGTAACCTCACTGATTTTATCCACCGTTTCAGGTGTACCGATTACTGTCACATTGGGATGGTCAACCGAAGCTTTAATGCTCTCTTTATTAAAGCCGCTCGGAAGCCCAGTATAATCAACCTTTACAGGTACAGTCTTTTTCTTGGAAATCGGAACAGTAACCCTTACGTTAGTAGCACTAAGTGTAAGATTTGTAGCTTCGATTATATTGCCCTCAGCATCGTATAAAACAATGCTTGCGTCAAATGTCTCGCTGGCACTCAAGGTCTTATTCACCTGTGCCAAAGCAACAACACTTTCAATTTTGTTTATAACGGTTCTAGGTCCGCTTACTGTTACAGAATCCTTTTCTGTACCGCCGACAACTCCCGCTTCTGCAATAAGTCCCTCTTGGGCAGCTGCACCCTCTGCCATAGCAATAATTTTAAAGTCCTTAGTTTCAATATAGTCGAAATTGACCTTAATATTAGGCGGATTAATGCTTAATATTTCGTAATCCTCAGAGCCTTTTAAGGAAGACACCTTAAGACTGTATTCACCAGGGGCATCAACCTCTGCCGCAGATGCAAAAAGACTAAAATCAGAGCTTTTAAGCGAACTCACAATATAACTCGGTCCTCTCACAGTCACAGTAAATTTCTGCTCGGAAATATCACCGATAATACTCATATTGTTTTCTGCAACAACTGTATTTTCAAGATTTATGCTGACAGTAGTATCCGCAAAGGTTCTCTCCATAGTAGGCTTCTGATTAACAGTAATAGTAAGCCAGAGAGCAAATGCCATAAAAATTGAAAACGCAACAGTAAAACGTTTATTGAAAAGTAATTTTCTAATAGAAAAGGATTTTAAAAAATTCATTTATTCTTCGCCATCCTTTCCGTCCTTTTTATTAAACAAAGGAATCTTTTTAAGCACGCTTACAACCTTTATGTTTTTGCTTTCTTCGTTTGTATCAAGCAACAACCGTCTAAGCTCTGCACCGGCAGATGCGGGGTTGTAATTTCTTGTGATTTGTCCGTTAGACACAAGAGAAATAACACCGTTTTCCTCACTTACAACAAGCACAACCGCATCGGAATTCTCGGTCATACCGATAGCCGCTCTGTGACGTGTGCCAAGCTGCAAGCTCAAATCCTCACGCTGAGTAAG
>CAYQFD010000013.1:7459-15051 GCA_964416795.1 uncultured Ruminococcus sp.
AAAATCAGTATGCCCTTTACAAGCTGACCTGCTCTTGTTTCGCGTAAAAATCCGATTGCTTTGTAAATAATGAAAGCAATCACCAGAATATCAAGTAAGTCAAATATCCTGAAATTTGAAACTGCATATATAATCTGATTCCACATAGCATATATTGCGTTAAATATGCTGCTCACCGTACAACTTCCTTTATAATATATTTTTTCAATTATATTTTAACATAACAAAACTGTTCATTCAATAGGTTTTTAAAACTTTTTTTATTTTTTTATCTGCCGATAAGATTTAAAAATTTTTGTGCTTGCTCTCCCCTATTAAATGCTGAAACCGATATTCTTACAGCACCAGTTTCCAGTGTTCCGATTTGACTGTGAGCAGTCGGTGCACAATGATATCCCGCCCGTGTAGCTACATCGCGACTGGCTAAAAGCTCTGCCGTTTCATCGCTTGACTTTCCTTTGACATTAAATATTAAAACGGGCGCAAACCTATGGCTTTCAGGGAAAGGTGTATAAAGCTGTATATCAGGATTCAAGGATAAGCCTTTATAAATCTGCTGAATCAAGCCTATTTCATGCTTATAAATTTTTTCTATTCCCGTTTTCTTCACAAAATCTATACCTGCGCCGACTCCCATTATAAGCGGCACACTAACCGTTCCGCTCTCAAGCCTTTCAGGCAATTCCAAAGGCTGTACCGACTGCAGAGAATTCGTACCCGTGCCGCCTTCAATCAAGGTATAAGGAATAAATTTTTCACATATAAGAATACCTATTCCCATAGGTGCATAAAGCCCTTTATGTGCCGCAACACACAAAAAATCGATATTCATTTTTTTTACATCTATTTCGGTCACACCTGCAATTTGTGCCGCATCCACACCAAAAAGTATGCCTCTTTCTCGGCACAACTTACCTATTTTTTCTAAAGGCAGAATTTTTCCCGTAACATTAGAGGCACCTGTACAGAAAATTAATTTTGTATTGGGTTTTATGCTTTTTTTAAAGTTTTCTAAGGTTATGTTGTCGTCTTCAAGCGATACCTTTGCAACACTGTAGCTGTTCTTCATTTTTATAAGCGGACGCATAACCGCATTATGCTCCATTGAAGACACAACTACATGGTCGCCATAGCGTAGTACACCTTTGAGAACACAGTTTATACTATGAGTGCAGTTCAGGGTAAACACTACATTCTGCGGTCCCGAAGCGCCGAAAAGCTGTGCTGTTTTTTCTCTCACACTATATATTTCTTCCGCTGTTTTCACTGAAGCTTCATATCCGCTTCTGCCAGGGTTTGCGCTATAATTCTTAAGCGCATTATCCACCGCTTCTATTACCGATTTAGGCTTTGTACCCGTTGTGGCGGCATTATCAAAATAAATCATAACTTCACCTCACAGAAAAAGGGCGTAAGACGCCCTTTTTTATATCATCTTTTGCTGATTTTCAATATTTTTATTCCACTGTCTATTAGCAGCTTTTCTGCGGTTCTTATACTGTTTTTAACCAAAATTGCATATCCGCAGCCAACACCGCTCTCGTTACCGCTGACCTTCTTGACTTCTGCTCTTATTCCGTTTTTTCTTAAAATATCCCTGCCCTTTATTGCATAGGTCACGGCTCCTGTGAAAATCAAATACTCTTGCATTTTCTTCACTCCGATTTTTTTGGCATCGGTCAGAAAAACGACCTAATACATAATATGCAGACCTACATTTTATGACAAACTGTTTTCTGATTTAGCCAAAAGGCACCTAAAAACCGACCCTTAAGGCTGGGTCTGGTTTAAACGCTTTGGCTATAGTACTCGATTATCACGATAAGCGACACAGGAAAAAGTATCAGTCCCCAAAAACCCAAAAGCCTTAAACCTGCAAACATTGAAAGCAACGTGAAAAGCGGATTAATACCGATTTGCTTTCCAATCACCTTGGGTTCTGCAAAATTACGGATTATAGTTACTGCAACATATAAAATAAGTATTCCGAAACCGCGCGGATTGTGAAGCAGCACATCTACTATTCCCCAAGGTATCAGCACCGTTCCTGCGCCCAAAACAGGCAACAGGTCAACAAGTGACACTAAAAGCGCCAAAACCACCGCATAGCCAACACCCAAAATATAAAAGCCTATGCTAAGCTCCAAAAAGGTAAGAAGCATCAGCAGCAAATAGCCCTTGCCTATTTTAAAAACGCTTTGACTGATAATAGTTTTTATTCTTACGGTTTTTGAATAAACCCTTTCTCCAAAAAGGTTTCTGTAAAAATTTTTAAGTACCCGAAAATCCTTTGCAATATAGCAGGTGGCAACCAATGTAACCGTAGCGCTAAACAAAAAGGATGGTGCTTTTTTAACAATATTCCCTGCAAAGTAAGAAAAAAAAGAAGTTATCCTCCCTGCAATGTCCTCTATAAAATTAGAGGTAAAATTTTCTGTAGAAGAGGCGATTTCAGGAGAGATACTGTTTAAGAAACCCGACAATTTCATTTGGACAGCAGAAATCATATTACTGAATTCACCTAAAACACCGTTAATATTCGAGAATAAATCCTTAGCCTTAGTAACAGAAAAATATCCTAAAAATATAACACCTGCAATTAAAACCGTAAATATAAGTACTGATAAAATCACAGCACAGATTTCCCTTTTAAGAGGTGTTTTAGAAGCAAAAAACACCGAGGGCTTCTGAACGGCATAGGCTATCAAAAAGGCGATTATAAAGGGCAGAAAAAACGAAAACATAAACTTAAAAACAACATAAATCAAAGCGCCTACTGTTACCGCAAAGCCTATATTTACCAAAAATTCTTTTTTATGCTCTTGCAACAAAAACACTCCACCTTACAACGCAAAAAATAAAAAATGGTAAAATATCACTTTTTTATTGATTTTAACGTTTAAATGTACTATAATAATATGAAAAGTTTAAAATTAGTATTGGGAATTCTATTATTAAATATTCCGGAGGTTGAAATGGTTAACGTTGCAATAATGGGACACGGTGTTGTAGGCTCGGGTGTTGCCGAAATTCTAATACATCACAGTGACCGAATCGCAAAAGCCGTTAAAAATGATGTAAATGTAAAATTCATACTTGATTTGCGTGATTTTGAAGGACTTTCTTACAGCGAAAAATTTATTAAGGATTTTGAAATTATCCTTAATGACAGTGAAATAGATATTGTTGCAGAGGTTATGGGCGGTGTAAATCCTGCCTATGATTTTGTTAAAAAATGTCTGCAAAGCAGAAAAAGCGTTGTTACCTCAAATAAAGAGCTAGTCGCCGTAAAGGGTGCAGAACTTATAAAAATCGCCAAGGAAAATAACGTTAATTTCCTTTTCGAAGCAAGCGTAGGTGGAGGTATTCCCGTGCTTCGACCTATGGCGCAGTGTCTTAGCGCTAATGAAATTACAGAGGTAAAAGGCATTCTGAACGGAACAACAAACTTCATTTTAAATAAAATGATAGTGGATAATATGGATTTTGATTCAGCGCTTAAGCTCGCCCAACAAAAAGGCTATGCCGAAAAAGACCCCACTGCCGATATTGAGGGGCATGATGCTTGCCGTAAAATATGCATATTGGCGGCTTTGGCTTTCGGAAAGCACGTTTATCCCGAACAGGTTAAAACTGAGGGTATCACCAAAATCACACTTAAGGATGTTGAAGCGGCTGATACTTTGGGCTATGTTATAAAGCTGATAGCAAAAACCAAAAAGCTTAAAAACGGCAATATTATCGCAAGTGTATCCCCCACCCTTGTAAGCCGCGAATGTATCCTTTCAAATGTTGACGGTGTTTTCAATGCGGTTATGGTGAACGGCGATATGACAGGTGAGGTTGTTTTCTACGGCAAGGGTGCAGGCAAGGAAGCTACCGCAAGTGCGGTTGTAGCGGATATTATTGACTGTGCAAAGCATTTAGACACCAGAAAATATCTTTTCTGGGAGGACTCAAGCGAAGCATATGTTGAGCAGGATTACGATGAAACCGCAAGCTTGTTTGTAACAGTAAGCTCTGACGATTTTGAAGATTTAGAAAAAAGCTTAGCCGCTGTTTTTGGCAAAGAACAGGTTTCTTTCGTTAAAAATCAGTTCAACAAAACAATTGCTTTCATAACTGAGCCTGATTATGAGAAAAATATAATTGCAAAGCTTAAAAGCATTAAGAATTGCAATTTTAAAACCCTACATGTTATCGGAGGTTAAATTTAAATGGCACTTATAGTTAAAAAATTCGGCGGTTCTTCTGTTGCCAATGCCGAAAGAGTATTTAATGTTGCAAACAGAATTATTGAAGATTATAAAAAGGGAAATGATGTAATCGTTGTTGTATCTGCTCAGGGCGACACAACCGATGACCTTATTGAAAAGGCTCTTGAAATCAATCCAAAGGGCACCGCTTCTAAAAGAGAAATGGATATGCTTCTTTCTGCAGGCGAACAGATTTCAATAGCACTTCTGAGTATGGCAATTGAAACCTTAGGCTGTCCCGTAAAATCATTACTCGGCTGGCAGGCAGGCTTCCACACCGATTCTCACCATTCTTTTGCACGTATCAAGAGAATTGATACCGAAAGACTGAAAAATGAAATTTCTAAAAAGAATATCGTAATCGTTGCAGGCTTCCAAGGAATTAATAAGTATGATGACATAACAACTCTTGGCCGCGGCGGTTCTGACACAAGCGCAGTTGCTATTGCCGCTGCTATGAAAGCCGACCTCTGCCAGATTTATACCGATGTTGACGGTGTATATTCGGCAGACCCAAGAAAAGTTTCAACCGCTAAAAAGATGAATGAGATAAGCTATGACGAAATGTTGGAGCTCGCAACCTTAGGTGCTCAGGTTCTTAACAACCGCTCGGTTGAAATGGCAAAAAAATACAATGTAGAGCTTGAGGTTCTTTCAAGCCTTGAAGTAAAACCAGGTACAATCGTAAAGGAGAAAGTTAAAATGGAAAAAACATTAATCAAAGGCGTTGCCAAAGACGATAACGTAACAAGAATTTCAGTTGTAGGCTTACAGGATACCCCCGGTATTGCTTTCAAGCTTTTCAATAAGCTAGCACAGAATAAGGTTAATGTTGATATTATTTTACAGTCTGTTGGCAGAGAAGGCACTAAGGATATCACCTTTACAGTACCTAAGGACCAAAAAGCTCAGGCTATTGATGCGATTGACGCGCTCAAGGATATTCTTGAATATGAGGACATAAGCGTTGATGAAACAATAAGCAAGGTTTCAATCGTAGGCGCAGGTATGGAAAGCAACCCAGGTGTCGCATCAAAGATGTTTGAGGCACTTTGGGATGCAGGCATTAATATTCAGATGATTTCTACAAGTGAAATCAAAATTTCCGTTCTTATCGACGCTAAATATGGTGACAAGGCAGTTACCGCTGTTCACGACGCATTTTTAGGCGAATAATTCTAAAGGAGAACTAAAATTGGAAAAGGATGCAGTTTCTGCCGGAGTATCCCAGTATGGCGGGTTATTCAGCATTGCTGAAATCAGAATCCTTATCTGCTATTTGCTGTCATCAATTCCCTATGCAGTACCAGGAAGAATGCTTGCGGACACTCTGCATTATGAAGCAATAGCAAACTGCTTTGAGGTTAACGATTCTATCGCCGCTCTCTGTAAAAGCGGTCATCTAAAGTGTGTTAACGAGCGGGAAGACCTATACGTAATTACTCCGCTTGGAAAAGAGATTGCCGAAACACTTAAAACCTCTCTTCCCTACACAGTTAAGGATAGGGCTTATTCGGCAGCAATAAAAATGGTTTCTCGTTACAGACACACAAAGGAGACTGACATTAAAATTTCCCGTGAGGGCGATAGAACCTTTATCACCTGTTCCGCGCTTGACGGCACTGATGCTTTTATGAGTGTTAAGCTTATGGTGACAGATGAAGAACAGGCACTATTTATCAAAGAAAGATTTTTAGAGGACCCCTCAAAAATTTATTCGGAAATAATAAGTTTACTTACCAAAAGACCGAAAAAAGAAGATAAATAATAAATATCCTATGTTTTAGCTAACAAAAAAGCTGGTACACACTAAAAGTGTTTACCAGCTTTTTATGTTGATTGCTCTAGCTCGCAAAATATACTCCGCCTAAGCTTACATTAACAGGGATACCGTCAGTGTCTTCAAATATCAATTCCACTGTATGCTTTCCATAAGCTAATTCGTGCTCGGGTACAAAGAGCTGAGTGTTAATATATCTTTGGTGAGAAAACATTTTTTCACTCGCGGAAAAGTTTTTCAGAGTATTACCGTCAACACTGTAAAAAATATTAAAGCCTGATTTATTAACTCCCAGAAGCAAAGCAAAAGCGGTACCGCAAAATTCAAATTCAAGACGGGTGCCTTCCCGCAGTATCTTAACCGAACTCTCAGTTACATTTATAAGCTTTGCCTCAGTTTTATTAGTTCCCAGAGTTAACAGCTTCAATGGTGAAGACAACTCGCCACCGGTTTTAAAGCTTATGTCCTCTGCGGAAATAAACTTCACATTAGACCAAAGTGAACTGCAAACAGGTTTTGGCATATTAACCGTCTTATCTGTCTTAACCCCTGTACACTCCGTAATGTACCTTTTGAGATTTTTTTCAATCTCCTTAAAATATAGCTGATATCCGTAAAACGATGGGTGGAGATTATCGACTGTATAGTAGAAACTACCCTTTTTCTCGGCTTTTATATTCCTCTTTTTGATTTCATTTTGAAGCGGTATTCCCATATCAATACAAAGAATATCATAAATTTCAGCAATTTCCATATATGCTTTTCTGGCAACACTTTTTTCACTGCGCGCAGTGAATAAAAAGACAATATCGGCATATTTATTCAGCTTATAAATATTTCTCACAAGTGATTCTGCCAAGCGTTTAACCTCTTCCTCGCCCTGCCTTATGTCACCATAGTCATAACTCCAGTCATTAGAGGTAAACTCAACGAACACAAGATCGGGCATACCGTGACCATCCTCATTCATAAGGTCACGTTCAAGCCTACAGTTAGCATAAGCCGTACCCGTGTCCGAGATACCAGCATTAACAAAATCGATACAAGCATCAGGATAATTTTTTTCAAACCAATCGGTTGTAAGATTAACGTAGGACTTAAGTGCATCTCCGCCGTCTTTATCAACATTCCCGTCAGCAGTTATACCACGTTTAGCAGTACGACCTAAGGTAATAGAGCCACCGATATAGCCTAATGTCAGCTTCTTTTGTTTTAAACAAAAAGCCGTATTTGCTAAATAAGATTTTTTCATAAATATCACCACTTATTTTTAAAATCAAAAATCCTTATTCTCACATAACAAGAGTTCATATAGCGGAGTTTAAGCATGTTTTTATTATATACATACATATATCCTTTTTCAAGTTTTTAAAGTTATTGAACAGGATATTTTTTGAAAAAAAATCAATAATTACCTCAAATATAAAGTGAATTATTTCACAAGATAATATTGCAAACGCAAAAAACATTAATTATTTTAGGAGAGAAATAACAATGGCTAAGAATGTAGTACCTGAGGCTAAAGAAGCACTCAACCGTTTTAAGATGGAAGCTGC
>CAYQFD010000014.1:0-14731 GCA_964416795.1 uncultured Ruminococcus sp.
CTTTTTCGACTTCTTGTGTGGAAATTCCGCAAAGGCGAGCCATTTCGGCAGGATGAGGGGTTAAAATCAAAGGAGCTTTGCTTTCCTTTAATAATTCTATGTTACGGCTTATAAGATTTATTCCGTCGGCATCAATAACTGTTGGAATATTTGAAAATTTCAGTATGTTTTTTAAGATTTCAAGACAGCTATTGTCAGTTCCTACTCCGCAACCGAACAGCAACGCTTTAGCACCGCTTATTAATTTTTCGGTATCTATAAAATTACTGTCAAGCGTGCCGTTTTTGGTTTCATTTGTAGGAATGCAAACTGCTTCGGGAAGATAGGAGGTAAATGCAGGATAAATATTTTTGCACATAACACATTTGGCAATTCCGAGTCCGCTTCTAAGCGCTGCCTTTGAGCAAAGCATTAATGCTCCTGCCATACCGTATGAGCCTGCAATTATAAGTGCCGTACCATAGGTGCCTTTATGCGAATTGTGACGTCTTTTAGGGAAAACAGGCTTTTCAATGGTTTCATATAAATAACCTACAGGCTGAACACCTATATCGCATACAATTATTTCACCGCAATAATCAGAGCCTGAGGGCAGCATAAAACAAGGCTTGAGCGAAATAAATGTCACGGTTAAATCGGCACCTACTGCTGAAGTAAATATCTCTCCCGTATCGCTTGCAACACCGCTTGGGATATCTACCGAAACCACCTTTGCACTGCTTTTATTTATCTTTTCAAAAATAGCGGTAAGCTCTGTGTTTGGTTCGCGACTAAGACCTATACCGAAAACGGCATCTACTATAATATCAAAATCACCGTCAAATTCGGTTTGAACTCGGGTTTCACCTAAGTTTTTGTAATAATAAGACGCTTCTTCGGTTTTGGGTTTGCCCAAGGGTAAAAAAACCTTTACATCGGCACCGTGTTCAAACAGGTATTTTGCGATTACAAATCCGTCACCGCCGTTATTACCGTTGCCGCAAACAACAGCGATTTTTTTGTTTTCACAGCTAAACCGCTCTTTTATTATTTCTCCGACAGCAGTTCCTGCCTTATACATTAATTCTCTGAAAGAAAAAGTGCCGCTTAAAACGGCTTTTTCCTCCGACTTTCGTATTAAATCGGCACTAAGAACCTTCATTTAAGCGACACCTCATAAATCTATTTGAATGCACTGTTTGCAATGAATTTGGGTACAAATTTTACAATCGCGCCTTTCATTCTGTCGTCGGGTGCGAAAATAAGATAGCTGGAAGAACCGCTTTCGCTGTCAACAACCATTAAGTAGGCATTCTCATCGTTTTGATTGCAAGCAAAGAAAACGGATTTTTGATTAACATTTGTAAGTAAGGAAGGGTTGTATTTCTCAATACGTGAAACCTTTGCTAAATTAAAGGATAAAACTCTTTTGCGCGAGCTTTTGTTCACAATTCTGTCAATATCGAGTATACCGTTTGTTATGATATATTCGTGTTCAATGTTGAGCATCGTAGTAAGCTTATAAGCGCCGTATAAAACACCAAAGATAAGAAAAATCGAAAAACTGCTGACGATAGGAATTTTAACAAAGAGCAGAATAATGGTGAGCACTAATGCTGCAACCCAGATTCCTATAAATTTCAAAGTTTCTTTTGAGCCTTTTTTCATAGGCACGATTTGTTCAAAAAAAGTATCCATGTCATATCTCCCGAAAATAAGTAATATAGATTATATGTTATTATACAACAAAAAGTATTATACTTGCAATACTAAATATTTTGTTATATAATAAATTTATTAGATTTTGCGGTCATTTGGGGTGTATCAGGTGAGAATAAAGAAGAATTACGAGCTCGAAAACCGTTTAGGTCAGTTGATGGTAGTTTATAATGGCAAGCCTACAGGTGCATTTTTTGACTCTGTTACTCTGCCTGAAACGGTGGAAGTGTTATGGAATTTATTAAAGGAAGGGCAGGCTACAAAAACAGAAATGCTCGAAACGCTTATTAACAAATTTGATATTTCTACTGTGTTGGCGCTTGGAGATATTGATGTTTTTGTACGTGTACTAAAAGAAAATGATATTATCGAAGAATAAAAAAGAAAAGGTAAGCAATATAAAAACGGTAAAATGGATTTACTCCTACATAAAGCGGTATTTACCCGCTGTAATACTGATTGCTATATTGTCTGCGGTAGTTTCACTGTCTGCTGTTTATCTGGCATTAGTTTCAAAGGATGTTCTTGATATTGCGACGGGGACAGCCCAAGGAAACATTATTAAAAGCGGACTTATCCTTTTTGCGATTGTGCTGATTCAGATACTTATAAGCGGTTTTGATACTGTTTTTAAGGCACACATAAATGCCAAAATAAGTATGTCTTTAAGGAATAGACTTTTCGTTAAAATAAGCCAGAGAAAGTTTGCCGAGGTGTCAAAGTATCATTCGGGTGACCTACTTAACAGAATGACTTCGGATATTAGTGTAGTAGTTTCGGGAACGGTTAACATAATACCGAGCGTTGCTTCTATGGCAACAAAAATTATAGGCGGTATTTCTGCACTTATTTTGCTTGACAGAAGAGTTGCACTTTTAATACTTGTGTTTGGGTTATCAGTGCCCGCAATCGGCAGAATTCTTAATAAAAGGTTTAAGGTTTTACATAAGCTGTGTCAGAAATCAGAGGGTGAAACGCGCTCTTTTATGCAGGAATGCTTTGCTAATATTACGGTGCTCAAGACCTTTTCGGGCGAAAAAGCCTTTTCCAAAAAGCTTGACGGTCTTATGAATACAAACTACGGCTTTATAATGAAAAGAGCAGGTATTTCAGCGGTTACGCATTTAAGCCTTTATGCCTTTTTCACTATCGGCTATTATGCAGTGCTTGTGTGGGGTGCAGATGCCATTTCTACAGGCGCTATAACCTACGGTACACTTATGGCGTTTTTACAACTGGTACAACAGCTTAGAGCCCCTATGCAGAATGTATCGGGAATATTACCGCAGTATTATTCAATGCTGTCATCTGCTGAGCGGATAATGGAAATTGAAAGCGGAGAGTATGATAAGCAAGGGGATGACGAAAAGGTATCGTATTTAAAGGAAAATTTCAGCTCCTTAGAGTTTAAGAACGTCGATTTTTCCTATAAAGACGAGGGTGTTCTTGAAAACTGTAATTTCAGTATACAAAAAGGCAAAATCACTGCGCTTACAGGCGAATCGGGCAGCGGTAAGAGTACGGTATTCAAGCTTATTTTAGGTCTTTATGAAGCACCTTCGGGCGAAATGACGGTTAACGAAAGCATACCGCTTGATACGTCCATAAGGGGAATTTTCGCATACGTTCCGCAAGGAAATATGATTCTTTCGGGAACGGTGAGAGAAAATATTGCGCTCTGTGATGAAAATATAAGTGACGAAGAGCTTATAAAAGCGGCAAAGGCGGCTTGTATCTATGATACTATAGCAGAACTGCCTGAGGGCTTTGATACGGTACTCACTGAGCGCGGCGGCGGTCTTTCAGAGGGGCAGATACAAAGAATTTCTATTGCACGTGCGCTTCTCACAGACGCTCCTGTTCTGCTTCTTGACGAAGCGACATCAGCACTTGATGAAGCAACCGAAACAGAGGTTCTTGCAAATATTAAGGCAATGAATGAAAAAACGGTTATATTTATCACTCACAGGAATACAAGCCTTAAGGTTTGCGACAAAATAATACGTGTTGAGAACAAGGTTTTCGGTGTAATAAAAGAATAATTGTTTGTTTAATACTAAGACGGGACGGTCGAAAGACCGTTCCGTTTTTTTTGTGTCGGCGAATGGCAATCGCCATAGGTGTTACCTTGAATTCGCCGGGAGGGAAAAGGCTATGAAAGAGAATGACAAGTTACTTTATAAAACCATGAAAACACTTCTTAACGAAAGGCTGTCGCAAGCAGAGGTTGAGTCGCTTAAGGCTGAGGGGTTTACAGTTGACAACCCTACAAGAAAGACTGCGGTTATGATAGCGCTTTACAAGAAGGCGTCTTCAGGGGATCTTTCGGCTATAAAGGAGCTGCGTTCGATTGTTAGCGAAAAGAATGAAGATAAACCGCAGAGCAGCGGCAAGGCGGTGGTAATTATTGACGACATCTCATCTTAAGATGTCGCAAATAGTAGGCGGAGGATACGATGAGTTCTGGAATTGCGAAAAGCGATACAGGGTACTAAAGGGCGGTAAAGGGTCTAAAAAATCTGCAACCACGGCACTGAATTTTATATTCAGGCTTATGAAAGAAGAAAAAAGCAATCTTCTTGTAGTGCGTCAGATAATGAACACCCACAGGGACAGTACCTTTGCACAGCTTAAATGGGCACAGGAAAAACTGGGGGTTTCAAATCTTTGGAATAATACTTTGTCCCCGCTTGAAATGGTTTATAAACCGACAGGACAGAGAATTATTTTCAGAGGTTTTGACGACGTTCTAAAACTTGCTTCTACTACTGTTTCTTACGGATATCTCAATTACGTATGGATAGAAGAGGCTTTTGAAATCAGTAATGAAGCGGATTTTGACAAGCTTGACCTTTCAGTTCCGCGAGGTAAAATTGAGCCGCCGCTTTACAAGCAAACTACTATTACCTTTAACCCTTGGAGTGAGGGACACTGGCTTAAAAAACGTTTTTTCGATAATGAATCTTCTTTTGTTGCAACCTTTTCAACAAATTACCTTATTAATGAATTTCTCGATGATACCGACCGACTTGTATTTGAAAGGATGAAAAAAAGCAATCCTAGAAAATATGAGGTTGCAGGGCTTGGTAACTGGGGTATATCCGAAGGTCTTGTTTTTGAAAATTGGTCTGTTGGTAAAAAAGAAATACCCGATGACGAAAGCTACAAATGGAAAAGCTTTTTCGGTCTTGATTATGGTTATACAAATGACCCCACAGCTTTTGTGGCATTTATGGCAAATCCCGTTGACAAAGAAATTTATATTTACTCGGAATTTTATGAGAGAAAAATGCTTAACTGCGATATTGCCGAAAAAATAAAAGCCTTGGGCTTTTCTAAGGAAAGGATAAGGGCAGACTGTGCAGAGCCTAAATCTAACGACGATTTAAGACGCTTAGGAATTGGCAGAATTACACCGTCGGTCAAAGGCAGGGACAGTATTTTAAACGGTATTTCGGCTATAAGTGAGTACACTATTACGGTTGACAGCAGTTGTGTGAATATGATAAGAGAGCTTTCCACTTATGTATATGACGACCGAGTTAACGAGAGAGGACAGAAAATGCCTAAGGATACCGACAACCATCTTTGTGATGCTTTGAGGTATGCTTTTGAGGATGTAAAGCTTTTCAGACCTGTGAAAATGAAAAGGAAGCCCTATGAAAAATCGGAAATTACCGGTAAGGATTTAAACGGAGCGTGGAATATATGATAATTATTTTAATTGCACTTCTGGCGTTTATTGTAGGCTTTTGGTGCGGACTGCTAAAAATGGCACCCGTAAAGCAAAAGGCATCGATAAGGCTTGAGCAACAAGAGGAGTTAAAAAAAGAATACGAAAATTTTTTGAGCTATGACGGCACAGAACAAAACTAAAAGGAGGAGCTTATGACCGAAAAGGAAATTTTAAATAAGAATGCCGAACCAAAGGCAGAGGAGCAAGTGCCAGAGGCAACCGAACCTCAGGAAATTACTGTTCCTGTAAAATTCAACGGACAGCTTAAAAATCTGACCGTAGGCGAGGCTTCTTTGCTTGCACAAAAGGGAATGAAATTTGATCTAATAAAAGAGGATTTTGAATTGCTTAAAAATCTTGCAAAAAGAAAAAACAAGAGCATCCCCGAATATTTGCAGGCACTAAAACAGGGAGAAATTGATTCCCGAAAGAATGAGCTTTTGGAAAAATGCGGCGGCGATACGGAGCTTGCCGAAAAAATCAGTGAGCTTGAAGAAAGAGAAAACGGCAATACGTTTGATTCTTTTGCAGAGGTAAAAAAGTTTTTTCCAAAAATTGAAAATGAGGACTCTTTACCTAGGGAAGTGGTTGAGAGTTCAAAGCTTAAAGGTACACTTTTGCTTGACGAATATTTGCGCTATTTATTAGCACAAAAAAGGCGACAGGAAAAAAGTATTAAATCAAAGGAGGAGGCAGAGAAATCAAGCGTGGGCTCGCAGTTCAACCGCAAAAATTCTCTGTCACCCGAGAGTGAAGAGTTTATAAAAGGACTTTGGAAATAAAAGTTAAAGGAGAATATTTATGTCAATTAATTCAATAGAAAATGTTACAAGATACTCAAATGAGCTTGATAAAATGTTTGAACAGAAAAGTGCGGTAGGCTTTTTTGCAGATAACGCACTTGCTACAAAATTTGTGGGGGCTAAAACGGTTATTATCCCCGATATTGAATTTGAAGGCCTTGCAGATTATGACCGCGAATTTGGCTTTGCAAGAGGCGCTATCAATGTTTCAAACGCATCTTATACTATGTCAATGGACCGCGCACGTTCCTTGCAGATTGATCGCGAGGATATGGACGAAACAGGGGTTGCAAATCTTGCGGGCAAAATTTTAGGAGAATATGTAAGAACAAAGGTTGTTCCTGAATGTGATGCCTATGTGCTTTCAAAGCTTTCGGGTCTTGCAATTTCCCGTTCAAACACAATAGAAGGCGATGTAAACAAGCCCTTTGAGGCACTTTGCAGTCTTATCAATGAGGTGCAGGCAGTTGTAGGCTACGACGAGGAGCTCGTAGCATTTATCGACAGCCATATGTTTGCCGCCCTTCAGAATTCAAGCGAGATTTCAAAGATGATTACCGTTTCTGAATTTAAGCAGGGCGAGGTAGATTTAAAGGTTAAGAGTCTTAACGGTGTGGCACTTATTCCTGTGGTTTCCGAAAGAATGAAAACTGCATACAAATTCGAAAACGGTGCACAAGGCGGATTTAAGCCCAGCGACAACTGTGCTGAAACATATATGCTTGTTTGTCCGAAATCGGGTGCACATTTAGTTAAGAAAACAGAAAATATGCGTATTTTTACACCTGAGCAGAACATTGATGCCGACGCTTACAAGTTTGACTACAGAATTTATTATGATGTATTTGTTAAGAAGAGCGGTCTTGATGCAGTATGGGCTTGGGTATCACCACAAATCACAATAAGTGATATTTCAGAGGATGTAACAGTAAATGAGGGCGCAGTAGACGAAACCCTTTCGGTTACTGCTGAGTCTGAGGGCACACTTACTTATCAGTGGTATGCTTGCAGTAATATGAGCAAGCAGGGCGCTGTGAAAATTGCAGGTGCTACAGCAGCTACATATACCTTAGATGAAGATTTAACCGAGGGAGAATACTTCTACTTTGTTAGAATTATTGTTGACGGCATTGCTTCCAGCGATAGCTCTGTTATTAAGGTTACAGTATCCTGATTTTAAAATGATTTTAAGCAAAACCCGCCCGCTAACGAGCGGGTTTTGTGAAATGAAAGGTAGGTTTTTAAATGTTTGTTGAACCTAAAAAAATTATAGAAGAATACCAAAAGGGCAGTAACTTCAAGGCGAGCTTGGGAGCAAAGGGTATATATGAGCAGACTAAAATTAATGAAAGATTTTTTATTGGTGACCAATGGTACGGTGCTAAATGCGGTAATGACCGCCCGCTTGTAAGGCATAACATTATTAAGCGAATAGGTAACTATAAAATGTCGCAGATATTAAGTAGTCCTATAGCTGTGAATTTCAGTGCCGACGGAATTCCAACCGAAAGCTATGACGGTGAGTCTTTTAATGATTTTATCGGTGCGCCTACAAACAGTGAAATAAACTATATAATGTCAGCCTTTGATAATTATTATAAAATAACTGCTGAAAGGGTAAAACTTGCAGACCTAAACGAAAGGGTGCTTAAAAAGGCATATATTTCGGGGACCTCAGTGCTTTATACCTATTGGGATTCTTCGGTTCCGACAGGGCAATATGCCGATAAAATTAAATTAAATGGTGATATTGCCTGTGAAATACTCGATATCGAGGATATTGTCTTTGGTGACCCTTACTGTGAGGATATGCAAAAACAGCCCTACATAATTATCGTGGGCAGTCACAGTGCAGATGAGGTGCTTCGCGAGGCAAGGCTTTACGGGGCAGACCTTACAAGACTCAAAAATCTTAACGACTGTGTGACAGACGGTAAAATTAAGGTGTATACAAAGCTTTATAAGGAATATAACCGCGACGGCAGCTATACAATTAAATGTGTAAAGGTTAGCGAAAATTCGGTTATAAGAGAAGGCTTTGACACAAGGCTCAGACTTTACCCGTTGGCGATTTTCAGTTGGGAAAGAAAAAATAATCTGATTTACGGTGAAAGTGAAATCACTTATTTAATTCCTAACCAAATTGCTATCAACCGAATGATTACAGCAAATGTGTGGTCGGGTATGACAACAGGAATGCCGATTATGCTTGTAAACGGGGACACTGTTACCGATAAAATCACTAATGAGCCGGGGCAGATAATTAAGGTTTACGGCAGTAACGAGGATGTTGCGGGAGCGGTTAAATATGTAACACCGCAGTCCTTTGCAGAAGAGTTTGACAAGAGTATAAATTCGCTTATTGAAAATACCATGACACAAAGCGGTGCTAACGAAGTAGCCCTTGGCGACAGCAAGGCAGACAACGCTTCGGCACTTGCTACTATGAGAGATGCGGCGCTTATGCCACTTCAAATTATTAAGAACAGATTTTACACCTTTTCAGAGGATGTTGCACGTATATGGGTAGATTTCTGGATTACTCATTACGGTGAAAGAAAGCTTAAATCTCATACTAATAAGGGCATAAAATATGTTGCTTTTGAGGGCGAGCGTTATAAGGATTTAGTTATTTCTGCAAGGGTGGATGTCAGCAATGCTGCAGTTTACAGCGACCGCGAAAAAGCTCAGATGCTTATAACTCTTTTTGAAAAAGGTGTTATAGATAAAGGTCAGTTATTGGAGCGCCTGCCTGACGGAGTTGTTCCCGATAAAAAAGCATTGTTAGATGAAACGGAGGCGGAATAAATGAGCGGTTATGATTTATTCAAAAAAGCACTTGTAAGGCTTTCATACACTAATTCCTACAACAAGCTTTCTAACAAAGCACTCGAATTTATAAATCAGATTTGCATAGATTTAAAACTGCCCACAATAGAGAGCCTTTCGGACAAAATCGAACAGGAAAACGAAATAAAAGAAGCCTTGTGCTGCGGTATTGCCATGCTTTTAACACTAAGTGAGGGCGACAGCGAAAAGAATAGTATATATACAAATCTTTATAATTCTAAGAGAGCGGCGGTTTTATCAAAGGTGACCTATGTTGAGGATGTTTTGCCTAAAACTCAGAACGGAGGGTAATAATGAAATATTTTTCATTAAATAACAGAAAAAGGGAGGCTTTGCATATTAAACCGCCTCATAAGGGAATGGATTTAACCAAACCCACAGCACATCTTGAAGACGGCATGCTTAGTTTTTGCAAAAATATGATTTTTTCTGACGGTGTTTTTAAAACCAGGGACGGCCTTAAAAGTGATATTAATAATATATTTAATGCTAAGGATGCCGATTATCTTGAAAGCTGTGAATACCGTATTACCGACACCGAAATTTTTTATGAGGGCGAAAACAGACGTATTGCCTATGCTACGCTGGAATATGATATATCGCATTATTATATTTTGGTGTATCTTATAGGTGAAAAGCAGGATATAAAATACATAGGCTATATGCGCTTTGCGCGTATCGATGGTGATACGTTTTTTGTGCCAACCGATGTTGTTTTTTATACAGGTGCACCTCAGGATGCGGGCGGTGGAATTTTTGCTTTTGTAACACGCAAAAATATCCACGATGAATCAAAAATAAGTTATTCTGTTTATGAGGTTAATGAAGATTTAAGCTTCTGGCAAAGCGCATACAAATTTTATATACCGACAGTTTATATAAACGGCAGAGGTAATTCCTATGAGCTTGCAAAGGCTCAAAATAATGTATCGACTCTAAAGCCTACTGTACTTGAAGCACCCAATATGCTTTATAATTGCTTTTATGCTTATTATACTTCTGACGGCTGTTCATCAAGCTTCCGTCTTCCGTTTACGGATATTGCAGAATCAGGAGTCACCTGTAGGATATACACAAGTCTTACAGAATATACCGAATGGTCGTTATACGGTGATGTGAGCACTACCGCTCAGACTTTTAAGGGCAGTACGGTATCATTTAATATTGACCGAAAAACAGGTACATTTTATTTCACAAGTAACGGAGCAGATTTCAGTATACCGATAATTTCTGCATACCGCGAAAATAATATTCGTATTATGGCGCAAAAGGAATATGAGGACAGCTTTAACAGTGTGGTTTCTTGTATGCTCTGTGCCACAGTGGGTAATACGATTGTGTTTTCGGGCGGTAAGGAGAAAAACCGTGTTTATTACACGAATTACGATAATCCGCTTTATTTCCCCAAAATTGCCGATAACATAATAGGCTATGAGGACGAAAAGGTTGAAGGATTATACACTTATGGCGACACAGTATATGCGTATAAGGACGGCAAGCTTTATTCTGCTCAGCTTACAAACGGCAAATCAATTAATTCAACCTCGCTTCTGGCGGATAACGGAAAAATATTTTATGAAAATTATGGCTTTAAAGTTAATTGCATAAGTGATAAAATAGTAAGTATAAAAAAGGATACTGTTTCGGCACTTCACGGTAAGCTTATATGGCAGGGTAAGGACGGCGAGGTTTATTATGAACAGTCATCTGGAAAGGCAGTTAAAATTTCGGGTGAGTTGAGTCCTGTTATTCACGAATTCGGCTCCTATTCTTTTGCTACTGTAAGTGACGGCAAATATATGCTATTTTGCAAAAACAAGGCATTGGTTTTCGATTTCACGCAAACCGATAATATAAGCAGATATTATTGGGAATTTCCGTCTTCAGTGAATTTTTGCGGATGTGCTAATATCGGCGGAAATCTAGTGCTTTTGTGCTCAGTTGAGGATAGTCCGATTTGTTATACCGCAACACTTTGGGGCAATCAAGACGTCATTATAACAAACACTGCTGAGGGGCAAGAAAATAAAATACAAAGCTTTGCAAGATTTAAAAGCTATTATCTGGGGGAAAGCAGTGTTAAAAAGAATATTTACTCGGTTTTTTTGCAATTATCGCTTTCAGGGAAAACCAAAATTAAAATAGGCGACGGTAATAACAGTGAGGAATTTATACTCAAAAAGAACGGTTTTTCACTCAATTATCAGGATACGGTTAAATTAATTCCCGACCTGTGCGGAGTGGATTTGGTTGACATAACACTTGATTCGGAAAGCGGTATGGTGTTTAAGGGCGCGGAAATATATTATACAAAAATTGGGAATTAGGTGAAGATATGAAAAGGATATTGATTGCAGTTTCAATATTTATAATTCTGTTATCAGGTTGTGTGAGAGCCGATAAGGATTATAGCGGAAATTTATCGCACCGCGGTGTATGGCTTAGCTTTTATGAGATAGGAGATATAATGAAATCCTCAAGGGGACTTAAAACCGAGCTTGAGGATGTGATTGAAAACTGCAAGGAATTAAATATTGATAACGTTTACATACATGTGCGCTCGCATTGTGATTCGGTTTTTTCCTCGAAATATTTTCCGCTTAATGAAAGTGCAAAAATTTATGATTATGATGTTTTCGAGTATATGATTTCCGAGTTTCATAAAAACGGCATCAAGGTCCATGCTTGGATTAACCCCTACAGAGTAAGCACGTCTACAAGTGATATAAATGAGATTGCAAGCGAAAGCCCGGCATACAAATGGCTTAAAGACGAAAATGCAGATAATGACCGCAACGTGTGTTTTTATAACGGAATATATTTAAACCCTGCTGAGAGTGAGGTTCAGTCGCTTATAATAAACGGGGTAAAAGAAATTGTTGAAAATTATAATGTTGACGGAATCGCTTTTGACGATTATTTTTATCCAACAGCCAATGAAGAGTTTGATAAAATAAGCTATGACGAATATAAAGCGAATTCAGAAAAGCCGTTAGCTTTAGATGATTGGCGCAGAACCAACGTGAATACACTCATAAGCGCGGTTTATAATGCAATAAAAAGTGAAAAGGAAAATGCGGTTTTCACAGTAAGCCCAAGCCATTCAATAGACAGAAACCGCGATGAGTTTTATGCTGATACAGAGTTTTGGATAGAAAACGGTATAATTGATGCTATAATGCCGCAAATATATTTCGGTTTTGAATACCCCGACAGCAAATACAGGTTTGAAAGTTTACTTGAAGCTTGGAAAGAGCTGGTAAAACCGCATAAGGATATAGAGCTAATTATAAGTCTTCCTGCCTATAAAATCGGAACTGATTCAGAGTCGGATAATGAGGAATGGAGTGACAAAACCGATATTATTTCACGACAGGCGCAAATATGTTATACAGATGAAAAGGTAGAGGGCTTTGCTATTTTCTCATATTCATCGCTTTTTTCCGAAGATGAGCTTAATACAAAACAAAGGAATAACTTAAAAGAGGTTATAAACAGCTTTAAGCTGTCGGAAAACGGTGATGGATAGTACGGTAATTGTGGCAATAATTTCTTTTGCGGGAACCTTTATAGGCACTGCAGGCGGAATTATCGCTTCCGGAAAGCTTACTCAGTATCGCTTGGAGCAGCTTGAAAAAAAGGTGGATGCGCACACCAACGCCACCGCACGTATACCCGTTCTTGAAGAAAAAATAGGAAGTATTAATACAAGACTTAAAAAGCTTGAAAAGGAGGCTGTAATATCCCACGGATATTTTGACAGCTGTCAATAAAAAATTCCGTTTTAACCTAGGTTAAAACGGAATTTTTTATCATTTATATCTGTTTTTTATTTTTGCAGTAGTCAATTAATTCTTTGAGTAAGGTGTAAATAACAGCGGCTGTGGGAACAGCAACGAGTGTTCCTAAAACACCGCCTATATTACCGCCCACTAAAACGGCGCTTACAACGATAACACCAGGAAGACCTACTGCTTTGCCGACGACTCTCGGATAAATAAGGTTACCCTCAAGCTGTTGCAGAACAAGGAAGAATATAATAAAGAAAATAGCTTTAATGGGGTTCGAGATGACTATGAGTAAGAATCCTATAACAGCGCTGATTGTAGGACCGACAATAGGTACTAAAGAGGTGATTGCGATAAGAACCGAAATAATTAAAGCGTTCGGCATACGGAAAATTGCCATACCGATAAACACAAGTGTGCCGAGAATAACAGCCTCTAAAGCCTGACCGCTTATAAACCTTGAAAAAGAATCTGAGGCTTTATAAGAAATATGATATATTACATCAGTTGTTTTTTGGGGAAGAAAGGCTTCAAGCATTCTTTTAACAAAAGCACCGATTTTTTCTTTTTGAGCAAGTATATAAACTGAAATAACAATACTGAAAATGGAATCGAAAATCCCTGAGAAAACAGAGGCAGTAGCATTAACTGCATCGCCGAAAATTCGGCTTGAGGAGCCCTTGAGCCAATCAGCAAGCGCTTTGGCTGCGGCTGACCAATTAATTTCGGGAATATTCGAATTATCTATATTAAATCGTTCTAAAACACCCTCAATCCAACCGCGTGTATTCACAACAAAGGCAGGTAGCTTATCGGTAAGATAGGTTATGGTATCCACAATATCAGGAATGATAACCAATATAACAGTGCTTATTATACCGAGCGCAATTACATAAGTAAGCACTAAGCAAACAGGACGCTTGAGCTTCCTTACAAATTTGCGTTTGCTATTGCCCATAAATGCAAAAACCTTGTTTTCAAGAGGCGTAAGCATTACGTTAAGTACAAAAGCAATACAGAGTGCGGCAATAACGGGTGCGAAGAAGGAAATGAATTTTGATATATATTGCATAACCTGTCCGATATTTGCAACTGTAAAGATGATAATTGAACTTAGCAGAACTATTATTAAAATCTTTTTTATGTTTTTTGAATTGAGTTCCATAAAGACCTCCTCAAATAAAAAAATATAGGCATACCTTTCGCATGCCTATATTATATATTATTTTATTCGTTTAGTAAACAAGAAATTGTTAATTTTTTTTCGAAAAGATTTTATTGAGAATAATTGTTACAAGAATTATAACACTGATAACAATGAAAATACTTATCATTCCAACCAGGAGATAACCCGAATTCTCGATAAAAGCCATAGGATTAAATTTCATAACTTTTCACCTTTCAATTATCCAAAGAAGTTTAAGATAAGACCGCCTGCGATAACCGATGCAATCTGTCCCGAAACATTTACACCGATTGAGTGCATAAGAAGGAAGTTCTGTGGATCTTCCTTAAGTCCCATTTTATGAACAACACGTCCTGACATGGGGAATGCAGAAATACCTGCGGCACCTATCATGGGGTTGATTTTCTTTTCTTTCGGTAGGAAGAGGTTTATAAGCTTTGCAAAAAGCACACCGCCTGCAGTATCAAAGATAAATGCAAAAAGTCCAAGACCTAAAATCAGAAGTGTTTCAGGCTTTAAGAACTTTTCTGCCTGCATCTGACATGCAATTGTAATGCCTAGGAAAATGGTAATAAGGTTTGCAAGCACGTTCTGCGCGGTTTCGGAAAGGGAATTAAGCACACCGCATTCTCTTATAAGGTTACCGAACATAAGGAAGCCTATAAGCGAA
>CAYQFD010000015.1:0-12590 GCA_964416795.1 uncultured Ruminococcus sp.
TTTTGCTTGCAATCGTAAACGGAAAGCCTCAAATTTTAACCCTTAAGGAAATGCTTCAGAACTGTATTGATTTCCAATGTGATATCATTTTTAGAAGAACCTCCTATGATAAGCGCAAAGCAGAAGAAAGAGCTCATATTTTAGAGGGCTTAAAGGTAGCGCTTGACTTTATTGATGAAGTAATCTCTATTATCAGAAGCAGTAAAACCATTCCGGAAAGTAAAGAGGCGCTGTCCGAGAGATTTGGACTTGACGATATACAGACTACCGCTATTGTGCAGATGCAGTTAGGTAAGCTTGCAGGTCTTGAAAAACAGAAAATCCTTGATGAATTAAAGGAAAAGCTTGACTTTATCAAAGAATGTGAAGAAATTTTGTCTTCAAGAGAGCGAATTCTCGATATTGTAAAGACAGAGGCTTTAAATCTTCGCGATAAATATTCGGATGACCGCAGAACTGAAATCACAGATGTTGCGGGAGAGGTTGATATTGAAGACCTTATTCCCGAAGAGGAATGTGTGCTTACAAAGACAGTTAACGGTTATATCAAGCGTCTGCCGGCTGACACCTATAACGTTCAGAACCGCGGCGGCAGAGGAATTACGGGTATGACAACCAGAGAAGAAGACTCGGTTGAAAATATGTTTGTTTGCTCCTCTCACGATTACATTATGCTTTTCTCAAATCTTGGCAGAATGTATCGTATTAAGGCTTATGAAATCCCTGAGGGAAGCCGAACAAGCAAGGGAATGAATCTTGTTAACATATTACCCCTTATGCCCGAAGAAAAGATAACAATTATTCTTCCCGCTTCTGAGCTTGACGAAGAAAAATATATTGCAATGGTTACTAAAAAGGGTACTATTAAGCGTACAAAGGTTTCAGAATTCAGGAACACAAGAAAGAGCGGTATTATCGCAATTTCTATTGATGAGGACGATGAATTAGGCTTTGTTCGTATGACCGACGGTAAGCAGAATATCTTTATTGCTACACGAGACGGTCTTGCAATTCAGTTTAACGAGTCGCAGGTGCGCGCAATGGGCAGAACGGCAAGAGGTGTTCGTGCTATTAATATGCGTGAGGGCGATTCGGTTATTGATATGGCTATTACCGATGAAAACACAAGAATTCTCACAGTTACCGAAACAGGCTACGGCAGAATAAGCAACATTTCCGATTACCGCTTGCAGTCAAGAGGCGGTAAGGGACTTACAAACTACCGAACCGAGAAATACGGCAAGGTTGCGGCTACAATTCCTGTTACCGAAGATGATGATATCATAATGATTGCTTCTAACGGTATTATCATCCGTATTTACAGCGGTGATATTTCTGTATTCGGCAGACCTGCAAAGGGTGTCAGAGTAATGAGGGTTGCAGAGGGAGAAAAGATTTTGTCTGTTGCACTCACAGAGCATAACGAGGCAGAGGTAACCGAAAAACCCGAGGAAGCCGATGCTGATGCGGCAGAGGGTGCAGAAACACCCGAAGAAATTTCGGCAAGTGAGAATGAGGCGCCCACAGAGGAATAAAGCGGCAAAAAATTCCCCTGAAAGAAGTTGATTAATTTGTTCGAGGAAGAACAGAAAACCTTAGAGGAGCAGGCAGAGATGTCTGCTCCCGAAGAAGATATACAAGAAATTAAAGAGGAAAATAAAGAAGAAACAGAAGATAATACGGAAGAGCCTCAAAATCCCGCATTCTTCGCACAGGAAATTGTTTTAACCGAAGAGGAAAAGGAAAAAAGAGAACTTAAAAAGACTGCAAAGGTGATAGGCTTTTCATTTTTGCTAATGTCTTTAATAATTCTTTCTTTTTCCTTTATTGCGGTAGGAATTTTAAATGCAATCGGCTTCGATTACAATGAAACCTACAATCTTTTAAATGAGCCAGCCGTCAGTCAGGTTCAGCAGATTTTCTTTTCAATAATTATTTTTACCGTTCCGTTTATTTTGGTTTGCAAAATCTCAAAATACAGGATTAGCGACCTTATAAGCTTTAAAAAGCCCAAAAAGGAATATTTTTTGCCTTTGTTTCTCATTGGAATGGGTATTTGCGCCTTTGCAAATATCGCAACCTCGGTTGCGGGCAGTATTTTTGAAAATTTCGGTGTAGATTACAATGTAAATTACGGTGAAGACCCAAAAGGTATTTTCGGACTAATGCTTTCTGTATTGGCAACCATCATAGTGCCCGCATTAGTCGAGGAATTTGCCTGCAGAGGCATTGTTTTAGGAATGCTGAGAAAATTCGGTGACACCTTTGCGATAATCGCATCAGCTGTGATGTTCGGCTTAATGCATTCTAATTTTGAGCAGATTCCCTTTGCATTCTTAGTGGGACTAGGTCTTGGCTTTATAACAGTTAAAAGCGGAAGTATCTGGCTTGCAGTTCTGGTACACGCTTGTAACAACTCAGTTTCAATATTATATTCGTATTTCCTGAGTAATCTTTCTTTGAATTTTCAAAATATTTCATACACAATACTTTTAAATTTAGAGCTTATTTTAGGTATTATCAGTTTTTTATTTATAAAAGACAGCGACTTTTTCAAGCTCCAAGACTCAAAAACCCAAAACGGTCTTAAAGTGAAGAGTAAAGCATTTTTCCTTTCTGTACCGATTATAATTTATACTGTTTTTTGTATAATTTCATCCTTACAATTCTTTGGCTAAAATGAAAGGAGCTTATTATGGCAGTATTGTTAGGTTTTTTATCTAGTTATTCATTAATTATATTATTTCCATCAGTTATAAGCTTAATTCTTTTTGTAATTCGCGGTTTTGCGCTTTTTGATATGTCAAAAGGCTTGAACATTAAAAATGCGTGGATGGGCTTTGTTCCTGTGCTTTCTGTTTTTGCGCTTGGAAAAATTGCAGAAAATTATGAGAAAAAGGATGGCACAAAAGCTTCGAAGCAAGGCATTGTATTGTTAATTTTTAATATTTTGCAGTATATTGCAGTTTTCGTGTTTATAGTGCTTGCGGTTATTTCGGCTATAAAAATTTACGGCTTTGCAGATACCGCTATTATTAATGAAACTGTAATGGACCTTTCGATGTTTATGTCTTTAGTTCCTGTTATTATTTGTTATTTTGTGTTGCTGGCAATTTCGGTTGTATTTACAGTTTTATTTTATATAGCACTTTACCGCATATATTCTGTGTTCGACAGTAAAAACGCTATTCTTTACACCGTTCTTTCGGTATTCTTCTCATTTTTACAACCGATTTTCTTGTTTGTTATAAGAAAAAATGCGCCTAAAATAACAGAAGCAGAAAGAATGGGCTTTGAAAAATTATAAAAAGGTAAAACGGGCGGAAAACCGCCCGTTTTTTAAGGTATAAGGTATATGGACAGAAAATTTATGCAAAGGGCGCTTTCTTTAGCAAGCAAGGCTTATGAAAAAGGTGAGGTGCCTGTAGGTGCCGTAATAGTTAAAAACGGTGAAATTATCGGCGAAGGCTACAATATGCGCGAGCAAAAGCAAAATGCACTCTCCCACGCGGAAATTGAGGCGATAAATTCTGCTTGCAAAAATTTGGGCTCTTGGCGGCTTGACGGTTGCGAAATGTATGTAACACTTGAGCCTTGCCCTATGTGCGCGGGAGCAATTATTAATTCGAGAATAAAAACACTCATTTTTGGCGCGTACGATAATAAAATGGGCAGTATCGACAGTGTTATTAATCTTTGTGCTTTGCCGTATCCTCATAAGGTTGAGATTTACGGCGGAATTATGGAAGACGAATGTCTTAGTGTTTTGCAGCGCTTTTTTAAGGAATTAAGAGATTAACGCAAAAAATTCCTTATTTCTTCCAATTTTACTGCTTTTAATATAATAAGCATTAAAAAATAAACGGGTAACGATAACGAACACAACAGTATTATGTAAACTAATGTATGGGTAATCCCTATTGCCGAGAGGATTGTATCAAAAAGCAGAGAAATTATGATTGCCGAAAGAAAAGGCAATAAAATTTCCTCTGTTTTTTTTAACTTTGCGTGACTTATTTTTATAAGTCTGCCCACATTTAAAAAGCAGGTTAAAAAATTAGAGAAATACATAATTCCTATAAAGCCTTTAAGTCCCGATATTGGCAGAAATGCTATTATCATTAAAATTCTTATAATTGAATCAGAAACCGATGTGCGAAAAGTGAATTTTTGTTGGTCAAGACCTTTTAGGATTCCGTCTGAAATGCTGTCAAGATACATGAGCGGCACTATGGGCGACAGGGCTTTGAGAAGAAAACCGACATCCTCACTTTTATAAATTAAAACACCTATTTTTTCCCCTGCTACAAAGAATAATGCCGCGAAAATAAAGGAAATCATAGCGGTGGTTTTTAAAATTTTTTCACACGCACTTTTAACGAGTGAATCTCTTTTAAGAGCCGCCGCTTCGGACATTTCGGGGATTAGCAATGTCGAAAGTGCGTTTAATATAGCCGACGGAAAGAATAAAATAGGCAAAGCCATTCCTTTTATCATACCGAATTGCGAAAGCGCGTTATTTTGACTGCCTTTAAATTTTCCGAGATTTTTAGGCACTAAAATGTTTTCGGCTGTGCGAAGCAAGGAATTAAGATATCTTCCTGAGGTTATGGGCACAGAAATTGAAAGAATTTTCTTAAAAACCGGAAAGGGCGGTCTTTTTCTGCCATTTAAAACAGAAAGCTTTTTTGTATCGAATAGGAAAACAATAAAAAGCAGTAAAAAGCCGACAGCTTCGGATATAATATCGCCTATCATTACAGCGCCGCAAGCGGCAGACAGCCCTTTTCCTATAAAGCCTTTAACGAGGAATACTACGATTAAAATTCTAACGGCTTGCTCAAGTATCTGGGATGCCGCCCCAGGTGTTGCTTTTCTTCGGGCTATAAAATATCCCCTTAAGCACGAGCAGGTAGCCATAAAAGGTAACGAAAACGGAAGTATTTTAATGGCTATGGTGGCTCTCGCATCACCCAAAAGTGTAGTTGCTATAAATTCCGCACCGAAAAACACCGCTAAAACGGTGACGACACTCAATATGAGCGACAGTTCAACCGAACGGCGCAGAATTTTAAGTGTTCCTTTTTTAGAGCCGAGTGCTAATTCTTCTGCGACAAGTCTTGTAACTGCGGTGGAAATTCCCGTTGTGGCAAAGGTTGAGGCTAAAACGTAAACACTGAATATAAGTCCGTGAAGCCCTATACCCTCGCTTCCGATGGCTTTTGCAAGCCACACCTTAAAAATAATTCCCGCAAATCGCAAAACAAACGAAGAAACGGTTAAAATCATTGCGTTTTTAATAAAAACTGTTTTTTTCACTTTTTATACCCACTTAATTGTATTACTAAGTAATAATATGACAGTAAGTGACTTTAAATGCTCTTGAAAAGCAAAAGATTTTTTGGTATTATAATGATTATAGTAATGTATAATCTTTTTTGAGAGGCGGTGTTTGCATGGATATCTTCAGTACACCTTTGGCAGACCGTTTAAGACCTACAAAAATAGAAGATGTTGCAGGTCAGCGCCATCTTTTAGCCGAGGGCAAAATTTTACGACGAATCATAGATAGCGGAAAACTTCCAAACCTTATTTTTTACGGTCCTTCGGGTGTGGGAAAAACCACAGTGGCAAATATTATCGCTGAAAACTGCGGAAAAAAGCTTTATCATTTAAATGCAACAACCGCTTCAACTGCAGATATTAAGGAAATAATAAATTCTATCGGTACTATTGAGAGTCAGGGCGGAATTTTGCTTTATCTTGATGAAATTCAGTATTTCAACAAAAAGCAACAGCAAATTTTGCTGTCCTACATCGAAAACGGCGATATTACACTTATCGCATCTACTACCGAAAACCCATATTTTTATGTTTATAATGCAATTTTAAGCCGTTCAACCGTTTTTGAGTTTAAAACACTGTCGGCTGAGGATATTTATTCGGTTTTAGAGAGAGGCATCAAAATTTTAAGTGAATTAAAAGGAAAAAACATAAAATTAAACGAAGCTGATATGCTAAAAATGGCGAGAGCGGCGGCGGGTGATGTCAGACGCTCGCTTAATATGTTAGAGCTTGTTTGTTTGACTGCGGATGAAGGTGAAGAAATTGTAATTAAGTCTGATACAGTTGAGGAAATTTTGTCCTCAAATGCGGTGAGATATGACCGCGAGGGTGACGAACACTATGATATTGTATCGGCTTATCAAAAATCGATGCGTGGCTCCGACCCTGATGCCGCTATTTACTATTTGGGAAGACTGTTAGCGGCAGGCGATTTACCCAGCGCTTGCAGAAGACTGCTTGTTTGCGCAAATGAGGATGTGGGGCTTGCATATCCGCAAATAATACCTATAGTAAAAGCCGCGGTTGATACTGCAAAGGAAGTAGGTCTTCCCGAAGCTCGAATCCCGCTTGCTAATGCAGTTATTCTGGTGGCTACCTCTCCTAAATCGGCAAGCGGTCACGATGCGATTAACCTTGCAATGCAGGATATTGAAAGAGGTATAGGCGGAGATATTCCGAGACATTTGCAAAACAAGCATTTCGACGGTGAAGATGCACTTGTCAAAGGTCAGAATTACAAATATCCGCACGCATATCCTATGCATTATGTAAACCAACAGTATCTTCCTGATAATATTAAGGACAGAAAATATTATACATACGGCGATAACAAAAACGAGCAAAAGTTCAAAGAATATTGGTCTAAAGTAAAGGGTGAAAACTTATGAAAGAGTTCAAGCTTCCAAAAAGAACATTGCTTCTCTGGCAAATAAGATTTGCTTTAATTTGGTTTTTATTGTCTGCAGCTTGCTATCTTGTTTCTTTAAAGCTTGAGGTTTTTATAATTATTCTTGTAATTTTAGCAATACTTTTCTTTTTGGCTATATTTTTATATCTGCCGAAATACCATTCTGTTTTCAAAATAAAGTGTTTGAGAGATGCTGTGGTTGTAGAAAACGGTGTTATTTTTAATCGTTGCCATATTTTGCCATTTTCTAGGCTTATTTACTCTCAAACCATAAACACCCCTCTTTCAAAACCTTTTGGAGTTACGGCAGTAACAATGAAAGCGGCAAGAAGCTTTATCTATATCCCCGAATTAATGGATGAGGATGTTAAAGAATTTTTAGAAATTCTTGTCAAGGGTGATTTATTATGAAAAAAGAATACCGCGCGCATCCTCTGATGATTTTCAAAATGATAAAGCCCTTTTTATTTATTTTGCTTTTGCCGATTATACGGGCAGTTTTGCAGTATATTGAGCTTGGTGAGGTTGAGGGCTTTTTTAAGTTTGAATTTTTAGTGTTTGCAGTAATCGTTGCTATAGCCGCTTTGAGATGCTGGGCTTTCAGGGTTATTTGTGATGAAAAAACAGTGTTTTTGCGGATAGGTATTATATTTGTAAGACGGTGCGAAATAGAAATTTCAAAGCTTTCCTCTATTCAGACTGTGAGAAACCCTTTCGATATGCTTTTCGGCTCAATGACATTCAGGATTAATACCGAAGCGGGCTCCTTCAAGAATTCGGATTTCGAGTTTAAATTAAGTTTTTCAGACGGAAAAGAGCTGTCACGTATGCTTTACGGTGGAGAAACGGTTTCTAAACAGCGTTTTTCCCCTATAAAAGTAGCTATTATGGCGGCGGCGACGTCATCTGCTTTTACAGGAATGATAATCGGCGTTCCTATTATTAACAGAGCGGGTAAGTTATTAGGAATCGCGCTCAGTGATATGCTGTTTAATGAAATAAACAATATTTCCGCCAAGATAGAAACTCATTTCCCGCCAATAGTCAATACAGTGTCTTTGATATTTTTATTAGCATATCTCGTTTCGTTTGTATATTCCTTTTTGAAATACGTAAATTTCCGTGTTATTTTAGGTGAAAAGAGATTAGAGGTGTGCTCGGGTCTCTTTTCAAAGGTGCGAACGGCATTTAAGCGTTCTTCTGTCAATGATGTAAAAATTGAGCAAACCGCCTTAATGTTGCTGCTCAGGCGGTATTCTATGAGGGTGAGCGTGGGCGGCTTCGGCGATGCTAAGAGCGAATCTCAGGTTATGGTGCCAAGCGGCAGATATGAGGAAATCAAAAAGGATTTCTCCTTTTATTTCCCCTTTTTAATCCCCGAAGAGCGATATGCAACTCCAAAACGTTCAGTTCTTAATCAAAGCAGATTTTTGTTTTGGCCGGGAATTTTGCTTTTAGCGGTCTTGTGTATTTCAATTCCTTGCGCTGTCATTTTCGATGAATTTACGCGTTTTATTTTCTTTTTAACCTTAGTTGCATTTGTTTTTGTGTTCTACTATGCGTATATTTCTTTATTGGAATACAGAAAAGGCAAAATAATCTTAGGTAAAAATGTCTTTGTACAGGGAAAACGGGGACTGCGAACCTGTGAGCTTTACTGTCCGAAAGAAAAGGTGGGACAAATAGTAATCACAAGATTTTTCACAGACTATTATTACAAAACCTGCAAGGTAAGGGTTACGCTGTGTTCTGAAAGTGCAGATACAATTCAATTACGGCATATTGATTATGAAGCCGCAAGGAAAGAAGTAATGAATTTTCTAGAGTAGGGTAGAGCGAATAATTCGCCTTTTTAAAACGGTGTTCGGATTATTTGCTCTACCCTAACGAATAAATTTAATACAAATACAGAAAATATCAATGTTTCACGTGAAACATTGATATTTTTTTGAAAAGGAACATAGTATGGGGATTTTATTGAATTGCGCATATGCGTTTATTACGGGCGGTTTTATATGCCTTATAGGACAGATTTTAATTGATTATACAAGGCTCACACCTGCGAGAATTTTGGTATCCTTTGTGGTTTCGGGTGTGATTTTAACGGCGCTTGGCATTTATGAGCCTATTGTTGACTTTGCGGGCGCCGGTGCTACTGTGCCGCTTACGGGCTTCGGCTATAGCTTAGCAAAGGGTGTTGAAGAGGCTGTTAATCAGTATGGATTAATAGGCGCTTTAAGCGGAGGCCTTACCGCAACGGCGGCAGGAATTTGTGCATCTGTGGTATTTGGTATCGTTATGGCACTTTTATTTAAACCTGGCGACAAAACCTAAAGGCTTATTTTGGCGAATAAAACAGACGGTTTTTTCTTTACAAATCTTCTATGTGCTGATATAATATATGTAAATGACAGAAAATGAATGTTTCACGTGAAACATAGGAGATTTTGTATGGGAAAAATAGTTTCAATAGTAAATCAAAAGGGTGGAGTAGGCAAGACCACTACTGCTGTAAATTTAGCCTCGGCTATTGGTATTTCGGGCAAAAAAGTATTACTCGTTGATGCTGACCCTCAGGGTAACACAACCAGTGGCTATGGCATTAATAAAAAGAATGTAAAAACAACTACTTATGAGCTGCTTATAGGCGAGGGAACTGCTGAAGCCGCGGCAGTTGAAACAGAATACAAAAATGTAGCTGTGGTGCCATCTTCAATGAATCTTGCGGCGGCAGAGGTTGATTTGATTGAGGTTGAAAATCGTCAGAATCAGCTTAAAATGGCACTTGCGACTGCAAGGGATAAATATGACTACATATTTATTGACTGTCCGCCGTCGTTGGGACTGGTTACAATCAACGCACTTAATGCAAGTGATACGGTTTTAGTTCCGATTCAGTGTGAATATTTTGCACTTGAAGGTCTTTCACAGCTTATTGCAACAGTAAGACAGGTGAAACGACTTTATAATCCCACCCTTGAGATAGAGGGAATTGTTCTCACAATGTATGACGGAAGACTCAATCTCACAGGTCAGGTTGTAGGTGAAATTAAAAAGTATTTTGCAGACAAGCTTTACAAAACTGTAATTCCGCGCGCCGTAAGGCTTTCCGAAGCCCCAAGCTACGGTATGCCGATTCAGTATTATGATAAGCGCTCTAAGGGTGCTGGTGCGTATGATGATTTGGCTAAAGAATTTTTGAAGAAGAACAGGAGGAATTAATATGGCAGTAAAAAAAGGTTTGGGCAGAGGTCTTGACTCGCTTTTCGATGAAAATTCCAACGATAACGGCGGCTCTGTTCTGGTTAACATAAATGATATTGAGCCTAACAGAAATCAACCACGTAAGGACTTTGATGAAGAGGCTCTTAACGAGCTTGCAGAAAGCATCGCAACGCACGGTCTTATACAACCCATTGTGGTAAAGCCTAATTTAGATGGCACATATATGATTATTGCAGGTGAACGCAGATGGCGTGCCTGTAGAATAGCAAATTTAAGCGAAGTGCCTGTAATTATTAAAGAAACTGATGATAAAACCTTAATGGAAATAGCACTTATCGAGAACCTACAGCGTGAGGATTTGAATTCGGTTGAAGAGGCTTTGGGTTATAAAGCGCTTATAGAAGACTTCTCTTTAACTCAAGAAGAGGTTGCAAAAAGAATGGGAAAATCAAGAAGTGCGGTAACAAATGCACTTCGTCTTTTAGGGCTCGAGCCCGCTGAATTAGAGGCTTTGCGAATGGGCTCAATCTCTGCGGGTCACGCAAGGGCATTGCTCTCTACAGAGGATAAGGAATTAAGAACAAGAATGCTTTATGCCGCTGTCGAGGGGGCTAGTGTGCGCGAGCTTGAACGAATGGCAAAGGCAAATCCCAAGGCAGAGGTAAAGTCTAAAAAGGACAAGCCGACCTTCTATAAGGAAGTGGAGCTGTCACTTAAGAACGAAATGGGCAGAAAGGTTTACATAAAACCTACTTCAAAGGGCAAGGGAACACTCACTATCGAATTCTACAGCGATAAGGAGCTGCAAGAATTCGCAAAGAAATTAGCAGAGCAATAATATGACAAAAAGATTAAAAAAAATACTGCCTTGCAGACATTTTCGCCGCAGGCCGCCGCCGGATATCCTTTATTTTAGAATTTTAAAATAAAGGAGTAAAAAAATATGTTATACTATTTTCTTTCCATAGCAGCCTTGTTATGCTGGAGTGGATCGGATTTGTTCTCGAAAATGGGAACAAGAGAGCGGGATAAAAACAGCCATTGGAAAGTGGTTTTCGCAGTTGGTCTTATAATGGGTATTCATTTCTTTATAACCCTTATAGGCGGCGCGATAATTGATAACACCGTGGGTGTGGACGGTGTTCATAAGATAGTTGCGAGTCTTTTCTACACAGATTTTAAGCTTATGGATTTCGTAAGCTATCTGCCTGTGGCTGCACTTTACATACTTGCAATGGTTTTAGGCTATATAGGACTTCGTTATATTGAACTTTCTATATCTTCACCAATTTGCAATTCTTCGGGAGCGCTTGCATTTGTTTTATGCCTTATTTTCGGCATTTTTTCTACGGAGGATATTACGGCTACCACTATCATCGGTATTGCTATGATAACGGTTGGTATAGTTGCCTTGGGCTTCGTTGAGCAAAGAGAAGACGAGGAAGTCAAAAAAGCAAGACAAGAAAAGGCAAACCGCAAATATACCAAGAGCATACTGGCTTTCTTGTTACCGATATTGTATCTTATTATTGATGCGGTAGGAACTGCCGGTGATGAATTCATCTTTTCCGACTTTTCACCCATTGAAATTACTGATTATGCTGCAAACTCAGCGTTTGAGCTTACATTCTTTGTGTTAGCGGTATTTGCATTTATCTGGCTTAAATTCGTTAAAAAGGACGTTGTTTTCAAGGGCAATAAGCATTTGTTCTTAGGCGGTCTTTGCGAAACTGTAGGTCAGGTCTTCTATATGGCAGTTATGTTCAGTGATTTCTCGGCGGGAATGGTAATTATTTCGGCTTACTGTGCGATTTCTGTTTTATGGAGCAGAATATTCCTGAAAGAAAAGATGTCGTGGAAGCACTATGCGGTGATAGCACTTGTTATTGCAGGTATTATAATATTAGGCTAGGTAATCTGAAATGGTTAATTTAGGAAACGACTGGGACAACATTTTAAAAGACGAGTGGGAAAAGCCGTATTATAAGAAGCTTCGCGCCTTTTTAAAGAGCGAGTATGCTCAAAAAACAGTTTATCCTAATATGAACGATATTTTCAACGCGCTTAAAATGTGTTCTTTCGAGGATACAAAGGTGGTAATTATCGGTCAGGACCCATATCACGGACCGAATCAGGCGCACGGGCTTTGTTTTTCGGTTAAAGAGGGTGTAACACCTCCGCCGTCACTTAAAAATATTTTTAAAGAGCTTAACTCAGATGTCGGCAGACCGATTGATAATAACGGCAATCTTGAAAAATGGGCAAAGCAGGGCGTTTTATTGCTTAATGCAGTGCTTACGGTCAGAGAGGGCGAGCCCACAAGCCATAAGGCTATGGGCTGGGAAATTTTCACCGATAGAGTAATTGAGGAATTAAACAAAAAAGAAACCCCGGTTGTTTTTTTGCTTTGGGGCGCTTATGCTCAAAAGAAAGGTGAGATAATAACTAACCCTTTACATAAAAAGCTTTTAAGCGTGCACCCTAGTCCCTTGTCTGCCAGCCGCGGATTTTTAGGCTGCAAGCATTTTTCAAAAACTAATGAAATACTGCAAAAAGTCGGTCTTGATAGCATAATTTGGTAATTATTGACATTTTATTGTTGTTATGGTAT
>CAYQFD010000015.1:12690-14680 GCA_964416795.1 uncultured Ruminococcus sp.
AGGAGGTACTGTTATGAAGTCAACAGGAATGGTAAGACCTGTGGATAAAATGGGAAGAGTTGTTATCCCTAAGGAAATTCGCGCACAGCTCGATGTAAAAAATGAGAAAGACTGCTTTGAAATTTATATGGATGGCGACAGGGTTATTCTCCAAAAATATCATCCCACCTGTGTTTTTTGCGAAGAAATACTTGATACAGTAACCTATGCGGGACGAACGGTTTGCAGGTCCTGTATTGAAAAATTAAAAGCTTTGTCCGAAGAACAGGAAGACTAAAAAAAGACCTCGGTGCATTATGGTTGTACCCTAAGTGACAGTAAATGAAAAGCAGAAACGAAAAAATCGTTTCTGCTTTTTTGTATAGGCTGACGAGAGTTTTACAAAATGGCGCCTATTTTTTCTGCTTGTTACGGCGCGAGACATTATTTTTTAAAAACAAATAAATATTCGTGTGCAATTAACAAAAAATTGTATTTCACACTATTTGTTTTCCAATATCCCGTCGCCTTACAGTTATGTTGTTCTTTAATAATCAATTCTTTAAGCTTAAACCCCGCATCTTCAAAGATTCGCATAATGTCGAATGACATTGGTATCATATGTCCTTTGTGACGAGTATCGCCCATAAGAACAGCACAGAACTTATCTTTTTTCAAAACACGATAACTCTCTGCAGCCACCTTTTCCATTTCTAAAAGAAAATCCTTGATTTTTAATAACGATAAATCTTCAGGGATATCCTCACTGTATTGGATAATATCTGCATATGGAGGGTGAGTGCAAATAAGATCAATGCTACTATCAGGGATAAACTTAAGGTTTCTTGCATCACCTTTATGAAGGTACACCTTGCCATTTGCACCTTCGTGTTCAAAGTCGGTTTTTTCTTTGCAACGCGCAAGTGCAACATCATTAACATCAACGCCAATAATGTTTCTGTTAAGTAATTTCGCTTCTACGAGAGTGGTACCGCCGCCTGCAAATTGGTCAAGCACTAAATCGTTTTCTTTAGAATAACGGAGCAAAATATTGCGTGGAATATATGGAGACCAGTTGCCACGCCATTTGGCATCGTGGGTAGCCCAATTGCCTCGTTTTGGAAAAGACCAATGAGTCGTCATTTCTAACTCGAAATCATCCGGCTCCCATTTAGTGATTTTCTTCGCCATCACTTAAAAACCTCACTAATTATTCCATCTTCTAAATCCTTGATATTGTAAATGTGTTGCATAACATCAAAGGTTTCTTCAAGGTTATTTCGAGCACTTGTCCAACCTTTGCCATCCGTAAACCAAACAAAAGTGAATCCTTGTATATTTTTGGATTCTAAAGCAATAGTCTTATAACTTCTTGCTGTTTCATTCAATTTACTTCCACCGCTACCATAGAAATTGGTTTCAATACCATAAACCATATTATGAGTTTTAACAACAAAGTCGAAAATCTTTTCACTTTTTCCTTTATTTGAAATTTCGGATAAATCAAGACCCCATTTTTGTGTTACTTCGCTTGCTGCGAATTGTTTAAAATAAGTATCACCTTCTTTAAATCCAGCGTTCTTTATGTAGCCGTCAACTAAATCTTCCATAGCATCGCCTGTTCGATTCTTTCGACCATTTGTATCCATTCCCACTTCAACACCCATAACATAATCTACTAAAGAATGAATAACGTGATTTTGCAATAAATCAAACAATCCTGTGTTTTTCATAAACTTCACATATTCATCAAGTGAATAGTTAGGCTTTTTGAAATTGAATACGTAGTTTTGCTTAGAATCAGTAATTTTTATTTCCGATTCTCTTTTAGCTATAAGAATAGGAATTACATTAAACACTTCGGGATATTTCTTGACAATTCTTCTGAACTCATTTTCTATCTCCTTTTTTCCAATAAGTCCGTTCAAAATGTTTAATTCATCTTTTATTCCTTCAACATTTTGATAAACCTTTTCGAAATCAGTATAATATTTCCATGTAGCTATACTAT